>JAFSOM010000058.1 GCA_017447005.1 Oscillibacter sp. | reverse complement strand
GACCTTTCGGATTTCATTCCCCCGCCCCTGAAAGGGGAGGGGGACAGGGGGAGGGGTTCGATTGCGCACAACTTGCCAAGAAACCGTGTACGCATACAAACGGACGCTTCGCGGATTTTTCCTATTGACATAGCGTGTAAATTCGTATAATCTATCATGGGGGGTGTGTAGAGTGGGAAGAGTGATTGTCGGGATGTCCGGCGGCGTGGATAGCGCGACGGCGGCTTTTTTATTACAAGAGGCGGGGCATGACGTTATCGGCGTTACGTTTCGCACATGGTCGGGCGGCGGGAGCCGTTGCTGTGAGATTGACGAGGCGAGGGAGACGGCGCGAAAACTGAACATTCCTTATCATGTCCTGAACTGCGTTTCGGATTTCCGCAAAAACGTTGAGGCGCCGTTTATCGAGGACTATCTGCGCGGACTGACGCCGAATCCGTGCGTGATATGTAACCGGGAAGTCAAATGGGCGCGGCTGCTTTACGCGGCGGAACTTTTGGGGGCGGATACGGTAGCCACGGGACATTACGCCTCCGCGATTCGTCTGGAAAACGGACGTTACGCGATTCAAAAAGCGGCGGACGTTCAAAAAGACCAGTCCTACATGCTTTACCGTCTGACGCAGGAACAGCTTTCGCGCACCGTCCTTCCCCTTGGCGGCCTGACGAAAACGGAAGTCCGGCGTATCGCGGAACGGGCCGGACTTCCATCCGCGAGCCGTCCGGATTCGCAGGAAGTATGCTTTGTGACGGAGGGGAGTTACGGCGATTATATTGAAACCCATGCGGGGCGCGAACTTCCGGGAGAGGGCGATTTTGTGGACGAACAGGGCAATGTTCTAGGAAAACACCACGGAATCTTCCGTTATACAGTCGGACAGCGCAAGGGGCTGGGGCTTTCCCTTGGGCGTCCCGTTTACGTGAAGGACATCCGTCCGGAGACAAACGAAGTCGTCATAGCGGACGAGAACTCCCTATACCGAACGGAAATTTTGTGCGGACGCCTGAATTTTATGAGCCTTCCGGGAATCGCCGAACATGAAACTATCCGGGCGACGGTAAAAATACGGTATCGTCACGAGGGCGCGGAGGCGGCGCTGAATCCGGCGTATCCCGGACGCGTTCTTGTCCGCTTTGCGAATCCGGTCAGGGCCGCGACGCCGGGACAGTCCGCCGTGTTTTACGACAGCGCCGACCGCGTGATTGGAGGCGGCGTCATCCTTCCGTCAGACGCGAGTTTGTGACGCCTTACGAAAGATACCCTTGCAGGCTTACAAAGATACCCTTGCATTTTTGTTGAAAGAATCAGGAAACTTTCTCGTGCAACGCGCCGTTCGCTGTGGTATACTGACAGGGTTCATCAGGCGAAAGGCCGTCTATGAGAAACCGCTATCACAAGCCGGAGGAAAAGCCTATGTTTGGATTGAAAAGTTTGCGGAACGAAAAGAAAACCGCCAGTTTTGAAACGGAAATTTCCCGCTTGAAACAGGCGCTGTCAGACTGCGACGCCGTACTGATAGGGGCGGGCGCGGGCCTTTCGACATCGGCGGGCTTCGCTTATTCGGGGGAGCGGTTTCAGCGGTATTTCTTTGACTTCATCGCAAAATACCGCGTTCCTGATATGTATTCTGGCGGGTTTTATCCGTTTCCGTCGGCGGAGGAATACTGGGCGTGGTGGAGCCGTTATATTTACATCAACCGCTATATGAACCCGCCGAAACCCGTCTATGAAACGCTTCTTTCGCTGGTACGGGAAAAGGATTACTTTGTCCTGACGACCAACGTCGACCACTGCTTTCAAAAGGCGGGCTTTGACAAGACGCGCCTTTTCTATACGCAGGGCGATTACGGCCTGTTCC
This sequence comes from Oscillibacter sp., assembly GCA_017447005.1. Lineage (GTDB taxonomy): Bacteria > Bacillota > Clostridia > Oscillospirales > Oscillospiraceae > Oscillibacter. The sequence continues at coordinate 758 of JAFSOM010000058.1, read as the reverse complement.
AGAGCGTCGCGCCGACGGTCAATAAAACTTACGACAACGCGGAAACGATACGCGCTATGGTTTTGTCGCAAGGCTTCTCCATCGGCGCGGATGGGGAACTGTTTTTACCGGAAGGCGTCACGCCGGAAATGGAAGTCCCGACGGAACTGCTTCCCGTTTGTCCCGACGACGGACAGCCCATGCTTCCCAATCTGCGGGCGGATGACAATTTCGTAGAGGACGCGGGCTGGCATGCGGCCTGTGAACGATACGCGGAGTTTCTCAACGCGCATGAGGGCGGACGGATTCTCTACTGGGAACTGGGCGTCGGCGGGAATACGCCGGGGATTATCAAATTTCCCTTCTGGCGCATGACGGAGCAAAATAAAAACGCCGTCTACGCCTGCGTGAACTTTGGAGAGGCGGAAGTTCCCGATAGAATCGCCTCACGTTCCATTTGTCTCAACGAGGACATTGGAAAGGTTCTGGAAAGTCTCGTCACGGGGACGACAAAATAAGAAACTGCGGAAAAATAAATGTGACTGAACGAATAAAGCGCCCCAAGTCGCCCCCTGGAACGGGGGGAGATGTCACGAAGTGACAGAGGGGGGAGAAATACGCCCCCACCCGGCCCCGTCGGGCCACCCTCCCCCAAAGGGGGAGGGCTTAGGGCGGCGCAACCTTTCGGACAGTTTATTTTTGCGTCAGTCCTTAGGCCTGATGATAATGGCTGAGGAAGTCCCCGAGGTCTTTCATAGCCTGTTCCATTTCGTGGGGTT
>JAFSOM010000633.1 GCA_017447005.1 Oscillibacter sp. | reverse complement strand
GGGGGCGTCCACGCGGCGGACATCCATGTGTTGCGTCCCGTTCTCGGTGTCGATGAACAGCGGGTTCGGGAACTTGGACGCGAGAGTGGATTTCCCGATACCCTCCGGGCCGTAGATAACCACTTTCTGCGCACGGCGAACCACGCCGCTTGTGATATTCAGTCGCATAACGCTTTCCTCCTCGTTTTCAATTCGCAGTATCGCCTTAACAAAGCCATACGTTTTCAGAACAGCTTCCAGCAGTCGGCGTTGGTCGGTTTCCGTCAGCGCGGCGTCAAGACGCACACGCATATAGATTCGTAAAGTCTTGAGGTTAATGACGCACTTCGTCAAGTTAGCCCCGTTCAGTTTCCGGCGCAAATCCAGATTCAGAGGAAGGGCCGAAAACATCCGCAAAAAGGGAACGGAACTGTTCATGCGGCCTCCTCCGTTTCGTTAAAACGTCCCGGCTTTCCACGTCTGTTTGACGGGCGCGGGAACCGGAATTTCATCCGCGCTTTTGGAGTATCCGTCCTCAATAATGATGGCGCACTCCGCTCCGGTGGAAACGCGGGTGGCGATTCCCTGCAATCCCTGTTCGCGCATCCACGCGGCGAAGTCTCGCAGGGTATCCAAGTCCATCTGCTCCAGCTTGTCCATCAGGATGAATCCGCACTGCGGTTTCAAAGCCCGCACAATGGCGGCGGATACCCGAAGCTGGTCGCTTCCGCTCATGCAGTCCCACGCCTTGCCCATGTACGTCAGTTCGCCGTTCTCCACGGAAAGGCCGGGAAGCGGAAGATTCGCGCCGTTCAAGAGGTCGCTCTTCTGTTTGCGGACAGCCTCAATCTGAGCCGTCAGCCCTTCATACTGGTCGGAATACTGCTTGGCTTCCTCTTGCGCACGGGCTTTCGCCTGATTGGTATGGACTTTGCGGTTGGTGTTGTCGATGTCCCAGATGTCCCTCTCCAGTTCGGCGGTGGACTCGTCCAGCAAATCCAGCGCGTCCTTTTGGGCGGTTTCGTAATCCTCCGCGATGGAACGATAGCGTTCCTCCGCTTCCTGAAGCTGACGTTTCAGGGTTTCAACCGTCCGTTCCTGTTCGGCCTTCTGACGCTTCAGTTCGTCGCGGTGTTGCCGTTTGCGCTGGTTCTCCCCGTTCCGGGCCAGTATCGCCTGTTGACGCTGAATCAGTTCCGACGCGGAAACAATCTCGCTGGGGGCGTCGGGGTAGCTGGGCAGTTCCTCGGCGTACTTTTTCTTCTGGTCGGAGATTTGCCCGATGGTACGGCGCTGATTGTAGAGTTCCTGCTCTTTCCGGTCGAGTTCCCCGACACGCGCCTCCAATCCGATGACGCGCAGGAGCGTTACGGCCTTGTCTCGCGGAGTGGCCTGCATGAACTTCGGCATATCCAAGGCGAACTGCTCCACAAAGGAGTTCAGGAGTTGCTGTCCGGCCTTGCGCCCACTGGGGTCAGTCACTTTGAGGTCGCTGTTCTTCCCGGAGCGTTCCACGATGATGCCGTTGGAGAGCGTTAGCTTGATTTTAGGCGGCAGGGCCGAGCCGTCGCGCTGGGGCTTGGAGGGACGGTAGCGGTCGCCGCCGAGCGCCCAGACGATGGCATCCAGAGCCGTGGTCTTGCCCTGTCCGTTTTTCCCTCCCACAATGGTGAGGCCGTTCTCGCCGGGCGTAACCACAACCGCACGAATGCGCTTGATGTTTTCCGCCTCAAGCCGTGTGATTTTTACGGGTTCCAGCTCTGACGAGAGAAAAAAGTGAACAGAAAAACCTCCCATTTTGCGGCGGTTTGTGCGATAATAATGATTGGAAAGCCATTATTTTTTCGCACATGGCCGCAAAAGAAGGAGGTTTTTCGCTTGAAAAAGAAAGTGACGCGAAAAGAGGCCAGAGAAAATCTGACGAATTTCCGTCTGGGGTGTGAACTGGTCAAGGTAACGCGCCGTTTTTTCCGAACCTGATGGAGCGTCTTGACGGGATTGCCGACCCGCGCCATCAGGGTTATGTCAAGTACAAAAGTCGTGTCTTACTGGCGACAAGAATCCTCTCAGCGATATTCTACATCAGCAGCATGAGAAAAACAAGCGAGGAATTGAACTCTCAGATTGCGATTGAGAATATCGGTTATCTGTGCGGGGAGGAACTGGATGAACTGCCGTATTGGGAAACTGTCAACAACTATCTCAAGCGCGTGAAGCCGGAAGAGCTTCAAAATACCGTTTGCGCGCTGGTCAAAAGACCGGTTCGCTCCCGCGCCTTTGAGGACGCCAGAATCCGGGGAAGATACTGGCATATTCTCATTGACGGGAGCGGAATCGTCAGCAGTCGGAAGGAACTGGACGGCAATTATATTTTTAAGGTTCACCATCGCGGAAAGCCGGAGGAATATAAGGAATACGCCTATTACGCGCTGGAAGCGAAACTCGTTTTGGGAAACAATATCGTTGTGAGTATCATGACGGAATTTGTGGAGAACGCGGACGAGGAAGCGAAGAAACAGGACTGCGAACGAAAAGCCTGCAAAAGGCTGATGAAACGGCTCAAAGAGACGTTTCCAAAACTCCCGATTTGTATCGGAGCGGACAGCTTATACGCCTGCAAGCCCTTCTTTGACGACTGTAAGAAGGATAATTGGCGTTATATCGTCCGCTTTAAGGAGGGCAGCATTCCCACCGTTTTTCAGGAGTACGAAACCTTACGCGAATTGAGCGTAAACCGGAGAAAAGGGACTGACGGAAAAATATCGTACCGCTATGATTTCGTCAGCGGCATTGACTATGAAGGCCATAAGCTCAACTGTCTGGAATACGCCGAAGACGGCAAGCCCTACCCGTTTGTTTTCCTGACGAATTTGCCTTTGAGCCGCAGAAACGCGAAGGAAACGGCCTTTTACGGTCGCCGACGCTGGAAAATTGAAAATCAGGGATTCAATGCTCAGAAGAATCACGGCTTTGCGCTGAGCCATCTGTTCAGCCGGAATTATCAGGCTATGAAAAATCACTACTACCTGATTCAGATTGGCCATATGATTGCCCAAATCATGGACGCGTGGAAATCGCTTTGGGAAAATATTCGCCAGAGTAAGGAACAAAAACACAGGCGGATTCTGGAATCATGGAAAACCCAACGGCTTTCAGAATGCGATTTGGAAACGCCTTCCCGTTTTCAAATCCGGCTGGAATAAGCGCCTGTACAGAAAGGGGGCGATAATTTCCGATAACTTTCCCGCGCTTTTCCGACACCGACTATAGCGGACCTTCGCACGGCCTTTTTGCCCGTGTTGACCTTCCGCGCCTTTGTATAGAGGACTGTCCGCACGTAATTTCCTGATTTTGGAAATCACGTTCCCTCTCCTCTTGAACCCTCTGTCTGATTTCCTTCTCTCGTCAGTGCTGCTACCCGCGCAAATCGCTTGACAAAACCGGCGTCGGGCGCTACAATGCGCCTTGCAAACTGGCGTTGACGGAGAAGAAACCGCAAAGGCGGCGCGACAGAGAGGGACGGCGTAAGCTGAAAGCGTCCCGCGATGCGCGGCGGTCGTACCGCTCCTGAGCCGCCCGCGAAACGAGCGGGACGGGTCCTCCCGTTACAGGGGACGCAAGCGGCGCGTCGGAACGACGCGCAAACAGGGTGGAACCGCGGGATTGTCTCCCGCCCCTGACATTCGGGGGCGGTTTTTTCGTCCCCTGACAAAACCGTGGAGGTCTTATCATGAGCGACGAATTTTCCTTTGAAAATCCCGAATACCGCCATACCTATTGGCATACCTGTTCGCACGTATTGGCGCAAGCCGTCAAGCGGCTGTATCCCGAAGTCAAGCTGGCTATCGGTCCCGCCATTGACAACGGATTCTATTACGACCTCGATTCCCCGTTCGCCTTTACGCCCGAAATCATGGAAAAGATTGAGGCGGAAATGCGGAAAATCTGTAAGGAAAAGCTGAAACTGGAACGCTTTGAGCTTCCGCGTGAGGAGGCGTTGCGTTTCATGTCGGAGCGCAACGAGCCGTACAAAGTGGAGCTGATTCAGGATTTGCCGGACGGCGTTCCGATTAGCTTCTACCGTCAGGGCGAGTTCACGGACCTGTGCGCGGGTCCGCACTTGGACTCCACCGGGCGCATTAAGGGCAACGCAATCAAGCTGACGGCGTGCAACGCCGCCTACTGGCGCGGCGATTCCAGTAAGGCCACCTTACAGCG
>JAFSOM010000632.1 GCA_017447005.1 Oscillibacter sp. | reverse complement strand
TAGCCGTCCCCTTCAAAGACCAGACCCTTGATTCTGTCCGGGCGCGTCCCGCAGAACAGGAACAGGACGTTCTTCTCTCCCGGATTGAGCCGCAGCCGTCCTTCCACAACCGCCGCCAGACCGTCGATTCCCTTTCGTAAATCCGTCTTTCCGCAGGCGACGACAATGCGGCTGAATCCTCTGGCGTCATTGAGCATCGTCCGCCTCTTTGAGCCACCGCATCAGTTCGGGCAGCGCCGCGTCGGACAACGCCACTTCCATCCGCCCCACGCGCAAAATCGCCGCGGGCTTGAAAGCGGACGCTTCCGGAGTCCCTTCCGCTTTGGAGACGGATTTGGCTACGGGAAGTTCCGCCAGAACCGGACTCTCAGACGCCGGAACCGCCGCCTTGGATTCCATCTGTTCCGACGCCGCTTCCCGGATTCGCCGTTGCCAGTTGTAGAACGTCTTTGCGGAAACTCCCTGCTCCGCAATCCACTGCTGTTTGCTGATTCCCCGCTCCGCGCATTCCCTTGCGCATCTGTGTAACGCCTCCACCCAATACTGTAACCGCGCCTTATGCGTCATTCTCTCCATGACGCTCCCCTCCTTATATAATGGCAGTCTGGCATTTTTAGCATTGCCTGTACGCCGAAAAGCCAAAAATGCCAGACTTCATTATGACACATTTACCTGCGCGGGGGTAGGTACGCTTCTTTTATCGCTTACATTTTTCCGCAGTTCCTAAAATGAAAGGGCCGCGTCGCGCCCAATGGAAAAGCCCGAAGAAAGCGCTCTCAGGGAGGCTCTCTCCGGGCTTTGTCATTTAGCCGGGTACGGCAAACGCGTTACGGCGTCGTGAACGCGTCCGTTCAGGCGTTAGCGTTCCGGGAAAGGCGGTCAGGCGGATTGGACAGGGAAAGGACTGCAAAGCGGTTTCATGTCCTTATCCGTCAGAACCAGTTTCACGGAGCAGTTTTCGGGAAGTTCCGTAGCGAACGTAACGGAAGCGGTTTCCGCGTCGGCTGACACGTTCTTGGTCGCGCAGGCGACGAACTTTCCGTTCCCGTCGAACGCCATAGCCGTCAAGACGGCGTCGGTCAGGCTCAACAGATTCGTCACGTTTACGGTGCGGCTGGCGGGGTCGAACGCGGCCTCGCCAATCTCATAGGCTTTGGAGAAATAGGCGGTGATGGCGCGGTCGGTGTCCTCTTCCGCAAGGGTGAAAGTATACGTTCCGGAGATGGTCAGGTTTTCCAGTTTCACGCCGTCGACTTCGATATAATCGAATTTATATCCGACCTTCGGGACAAACGTAAAGGACTGGGACGCGCCCGGAAGGACTTTGACATCGCCGGACGGGGAAATGGAGCCGCCCTCGCTCGCTTCGGCCTTGATGGTGTACTGCTTCTGCTGTTCGGTCTCGTTAATTTTCAGCGTATTATACGTGATGTTAGACGAGAGTGCGAGAGAATCCTTGGCGCCGGAAATGCTGATGGTGTCGCCCGTCATGCCCTCGCTGCCCGTGCCGCTGATGGAAAGCGTCTCATATTCCGCATCCATGAAGCTGGAGGACAATTCGACGGCATAGGTATCGGTTTCGGTCATGTTGTCGATGAACACGGTATTTTCGCGGCTGGCGTCGTCCACGGCGAACGTCACGTTGTTGGAAGAGGTCGTAACGGCGGCTTCCAGATTCCGGTCGGTCATGCTGGCCTGCAATTCCTGACTGTCCGTGGTGCGGATGGTGTACAGGTCCTTGGGGAGATAAATGCTGTTGTTGTCGGACCAGTGCATGGACAGTTCCGGAACTTCAAAAATTTCCGTGCTGTCGGTGATGAGGTTGCCGTCCTCCAAGCGGGCGACTTCCTTGCCGGTGGCGTCCTCAATGGACAGATTCGCCACGTTGACACTGAGCATTTCCTTGCTCTGGTACATACTGCCGCGGTTCTCCCAGATAAACCGGACGGTATCGAACGGAATAAACGAGATAAAGCAGCGCGGGCCGTCGGCGCCTTCAGTGCCCCAATCGCCATAGGAACCCATGTTGTAAGTCCAATGCGTAAAGAGGCCGGACGAATCAGCCGTCAGTTTCGCGGTACGGATTTCCCCGGGGAAGTTGCAGTCGTAAAGATACATCGTATATTCGGTGTCGGAGACTTTTTCCATACGGTACGCCAAGAGCGCGTGCGCGCCGACGCCCTGTTTTCCGACCGCGATAATGTCGCATTTGCCCTTGGCAACGTCCGCTTCCACCGTCTCAATGAGATTGTTCAGAGAGAGGCCGGACTCCCGCAACTGCTTTGTGGTGCGCTTGTTGCCCTGATAATCCTTAGCGAACGAGTCCGTATACTGCGAAATCTGCATGGCCTCAATGAACGTTTTCACGGCGATTTCGGAGCTTGCGTCGTCAATGCTGATGGAGTAAGCGTTCTCCTTGTTGAAGGACGAGGGCGTAAGGGTAATTCCGGCGTACATCAGGGCGGTCGTGGAGGATAAGCCGTTGCAGTTTCCGCCCCACTGGCCCATGGTGGTCTGCTTGTACTTGCTCTTGCCGGCGATGCTGTCGCCGAAAATCAACTGGAAGGACGAATACGGAATGGGATAGTTCTTTCCGGTCAGGGCGCCCGTATAGCCGAAAGATTCGGCGTTATTGACGAAGGGGTAGGCGTCGCGGGTTACGTCAAACGGCGCGGCGGGAGAAATGGGCGTGACGGGCATAACGGTCGGGTCGTCTACCACGGGGTCGACGCCGGGAACTATCTCGCCGGATTCAATGATTTCGTAACGGAGCTGACGTTCCTTGGCGTACTCCAAGGCGTAGCTGTCCTCGTGAACCTGAAGCGTCAGGGCGCGGCATTTTGCGAACGCGTTTTTCCCGATAGAGTTCACGCTTTCGGGAATCAGTAAGAGGCTGAGGCCCGCGCAACCGGAGAACGCCTCGTTTCCGATATTGTAGATACCGTCCAGCATGGTCAACGTAGTCAGGCTCGCGCAGCCGGAGAACACGCCGTCGTTAATCGTAGTCAGCCTGTCGGGGATGTCGACATTGGACAGGGCGACGCAACCGGAGAAGGCGTATCTGCCGGTGTCCTCCACGGATTCGGGAATATCAATTTTCGTAAGGTTGCCGAAACGGTAGTCTTTCGAGTAGTACTGAATCCCGAAGAACGCGTAGTCGCCGATAGAAGTCACGCCCTCGGGAATGACGACTTCCGTAATTTCGTTGCGGTACGGCTGCCACGGCGCGTCGGTGGTGTAACGGTTTCCGCTGAAGTCGCGCATACCGCCGGAACCCTCAAATTCCAGTTTGCCGTCCGCATAGAGGTGGGCGTAGAATTGGCTTTCCGGCTCCGGAATGAACGCCCGCATATCCAGAAAGCCCGCGCCCAGAAAATCGTCCCCGTCGTAGCGTTGCCACTCAAAGTCTCCCGCGTCTTTGGGAATGGCTCTCGCCGCGCCCCGTATGGCGGCGGAAATCTGGGACGGCGTCTGTCCCGCGCCAAG
>JAFSOM010000631.1 GCA_017447005.1 Oscillibacter sp. | reverse complement strand
GCGTCGGCGTAATAGGCGTCGCGGGGCACGTCGGTCATGGCGAAGACCGGCGCGAGATTGATTTGTCCGGCGTTCGATTCCGCGCCGTAGGCCGGAAATACGGCGGCAACGCAGAGAATCACGGATAACGCCGCGCATAAAATGCGTTTTTTCATGATTGGCCCTCTTTCAGTGGAGTAATGAAAACGACGGCTCGGAAATCGGACGCCATTCCCATATTTTATATTATACGGAAAATCTTGGTAAACGCAACTGTATTTTTTGTATTTGCGCCCGCCCTTGCGCGATTTGCCCATACGCGCCGCCTCGGACGCGCAAACGAAAGCCGATACCAAATGGAATAAAATCCTGTAAATATATGGCATTTTGTTTCTGCTTTGAAATTTTTAAGCGTCCAAATGAGGCTTGACAATCCGCCGGAATATGGTATTCTTAAAGGAATATGGAAAAGGTTTCATCGGGCCGTAGGGAGGCGGCGCGGGCTTCTTTTTCCGTCCGTTTTCATAGGCATTCCGCAAAAATCCGGCGATTCCCCGCGAAAATCCAGAGAGAAAAAATCATGGGTGAAATTTTAGGAGGAATTTGGTATGAACTACAGAGGCAGTCGCGTTTTGTCGCTGTTGCTGGCGTTGTCGATGATGGTCAGCCTGCTGACGGGCTGGGCCTCGGCGACGGAACCGCCCCCCGATACGGCGTCCCTGTCCGACGGCGGCCTCGTCTTGGACAACAACGGCTATCCTTGGGGCAGTGAAATGACCCTGACCGCCGGAAGTTTCAACCTGAACATCCGCGTGAAGGGCGACGCGTCCGGCGCGTCCTACCAGTGGCAATACAGCGACGACAAAGCGGCGTGGACGGACATCCCCGGCGCGACGGCGGCGCAGTACAAGCTCACCGCGCCCGTCAGCGGCAGATGGTACCGTTGCGTCGTGACGAGCGGAGAAGAAAGCGTGGCGAGTAAGGCGCTGGAGGCGATTTTCCCGTCGACCACGGACGGCGACGTTCACGGCAGAATCTGGACGTTCAATCTGTTCAGCTGGTTTCTGAGCAACGGACACATGGCCTATCGTTGCGACCTGCACAACGCGGGCTTCGGCAACGGCGGCAAGTTCTACGTGTTCGGAGAGTACCATAACCCGGCTGACGGCAAAGATTATATGTTGCAAACCTCTTACGCGTTCGGCGGCTGGCGGGTGTACTCCGTCAAGGACGCGAACCCGGAACCCGTCGTCTACGGACTTATCAACGAGACGCAGTACCATCTTGACGAGGTTCTGTTCACGTTCCGGGACGAGTACCCCCATAAGATTTACATCGGGCCGGATATGGAGGCGGGCTATCGTTCCATGTGCGTACTGACGGACGCGCAATTAGGCTCCAAGGCGTCGGTTGGCGATTACAGCGACACCGCCGCGCTTCAAACGGTTCTCCGCGCCGACCGTTCCCCGTCGCAGATTTCCATGGTAGCGGCGCAGTCGTTGAGCGCCGTCACGGATGAGACCGCGTCCATGGCGGTGAATCTGGAGGACATCGACGCGTCCGCGGATTTCAAATTCGCGCTGGGACGCTTCCGCGACGCCGACGCCTTTACGTTCGCGGAACTCACGTCGCCCAAGAGCGGCTATACGACCAATACGGTGGTATCCAACGGCAAAACCTACGACAACGTCGTGACCGTCGTGGAGGGCGTGGACTCGGGTTTCGCCATGTCGTGGATGAACCAGAGCGACGCCGCGCCGATTTGGTTCAGTATTGGCGCGGGTTCCGTGAGAGAGGCGGAGATTATTGAGGAACTCGAACAGCCGGAGCCGGAACCGGCCACCGCGCCATGGAAGGCGTTACAGGCCGCGTTTGATTCCGCGCCCGGCAACGGCAACGAGCGGAAATTCCAGCTTGTCAAACCGGGCGAGAGCGCCGGCAGAGGCTATATCGCCGTCTACACGGACGAAAACGGCGTCGTGAAGGCGCAGAGCGACGACATCTTTTTGCATATCGCAAGCGGAAAGAATATCGTTCTGGACTTAAACGGCAATACGATTGACCGCAATTTGTCTGCGCGCACGATGAACGGCTACGCGCTCAAACTCGACGGCGCCCTGACATTAGAGGACAGCGCCGGGGACGGCTACATCCGCGGCGGCTATAACGACGCGTCCGGCGCGACGGGCGGCGGCGTGGTCGTCAGCGACGGCGGTCAGTTTACCATGGACGGCGGCGCGATTGTCGCCAACCGCGCCTATTACGGCGGCGGCGTGTATGTCGAGAGCGGCGGCGCGTTCGTCATGAACGGCGGCGAGGTCTCCGGCAACGACGGCACATGGGGCGGCGGCGTCGCCAGTAACGGAACGTTTACGCTCTCAGGCGGCGGAATCGTCAACAACAACGCCCTGCTCGGCGCGGGTCTGTTCAACGGCGACGAGGGCGTAGCGACAATGCGCGGCGGCGCAATCTCCAATAACGACGCCGGATTTGGCGAGGGCGGCGGCGTCGCCAACTACAACGTTTTCACGATGAGCGGCGGCGCCATCTCGGGCAACGTCGCGGAGAGCGGCGGCGGCGTCGCCACGGCGGATATGAGCGGCGAGGGCCTGTTTACCATGACAGGCGGCAGTATTTACGATAACGCGGCGGAATCCTACGGCGGCGGCGTTCTGGTCTACGCCGACAGCGTCCTTTCTCTCTCCGGCTCCCCGGACATCTCCGGGAATACCGCCGACGGCGAAGCGGGCAACGTCTACTTGGAAGAGGACGCGATAATAAAAATTGCCGGGTCGCTGACCGTCGCCGACTCGATAGGCGTCACGACGGAGGCCACGCCGACCGCCGCCAATCCGGTTGTCATTACGGAAGGAATGCCCGGGAACGGCGCGACATCCGACTTTTTCTCCGAAAATTCCGCCTATGAGGTACAGCTCAACAGCGACGGCGAAGCGGTTCTTGCGTTGCCGTCCCCGGAACTCTTGCAGCCGCCGTCCGCGAACGCGCTGACCTATCACGGCGCGGCGCAGACGCTTATCACGGCGGGCAGGGCCGCGAACGGCGCGTTGCAGTACCGTCTGGGCAAGGACGGCGCCTACTCCGCGACGCTCCCCGCCGCTACCGACGCCGGAAGCTATACGGTATATTATAAGGTAGTCGGGGAAGGCGGCGCGCAGGATACGCCCGAACAAAGTCTGACGGTCAAAATCGCCCCGAAGCCGCTGACCGATTCCATGCTTACCCTCGGCGCGGCGTCGCGGGTCTACAATGGCGAAACGCAAACGCCCGGCGTCACGGTCAAGGACGGCAGTAAGACGCTTACGCCCGAAACCGATTACGCGCTGTCGGGCCATGAGGCCGCCGATACGGGCGATTATACCGTCAGCGTCACGGGCGCCGGGAATTATACGGGCACGGTCGAAAAGGCGTGGAAGATTACCCCCGCCGCGATTGCGCCGTCTATCGCGCTCAAGGGCTGGACTTACGGCGACGCCGCCAATACGCCCGTTACCGGAGGCAATGTCGGAAACGGCAAGGCGCAAATCGGCTACAAACTGCGCGGCGCGGAAGATGAGGCGTATGCAAGCAGTGTCCCCGTTGACGCCGGAGAATACGTCGTGCGCCTACGCGTGGACGCTACGACAAACTATCAGGCCGGGGAGGCGTCGGCGAATTTCACGATTGCCAAGCGTCCCGCGACGGTCACGGCCTCTGACCAGTCGGTACTGAAGGGCGAAGCGATTGCGCAGGGCGTCAGCCGCGCCGGATTATCCGGGGCCGTCAGCGGGCACGAACTCGCCGCCGTCACGCTCACGTCCACCGCCACCGACGCGCCCACGGACAGCGGCGTGATTACGCCGTCCGGCGCGAAAATCGTGCGGAGCGGCACCGATGTCAGCGCGAACTATACGATTTCCTATGAAACCGGCGTCCTGACCGTGGACATGCCCTCGTTCCCCGTCACCTTCTACGCCGACAGCGACGGGACAATCGTTGACCGCATTTATGACGCCGTCGCCGGTTCCGCGCTGTCCGCCTACGCCGCAATCCGGCTTGAAAACGACAATGCGCGCACGTTCGCAGGCTGGTCTCTCGAAAAGGGCGTCACGGAGTACAACGACGGCAAGGGCCATATCGCCGACGTTATCGACTGGGAGAGCTTTACCATGCCGGAGAAGGCGTTGAGCGTCTATCCGGTGTGGGTGGAGAATCAGCTAAACGTGCGTCTGGACTTGGGCGCCTACGACGAGCACAACACGCGCTGGTGGTACGACGCGACAAAGTACGATAAGGCCACGCCCGCGCATATGGACGCCACGCAAGGGCGGCATTTCTGGGAGAAAAGCGGCGCCTTCGTGGAAATGGACTATATGAAAGCCGCGACGCGTCCGGGCTTCACGCTTGACGGATGGTTTACGCAGGGCGGCTTACTGTGGGACGCCAACTGGCCCCTTGACCCCGAATATTGCGACAGAGACGCGGACGGAAATACCATTCTTCTGGAAGATACGGAGTACCGCAACTTCTACTACACGCTGACCTTAACCGCGAGATGGACGCCCGAACCCGTGAAAGTGGAGATTTTCTACGACCTCAACGGCGGCGCGGGGGACATCGTGGACAAGGCGACCTATGTCGTCAATGACCTGCTGACGGTGTCCGCTCTGACCCCGACGCCGCCGGAGAATCAGTTGTTCGTCGGCTGGCTGGACAAGGCCGGGAATCTGTACCAACCCGGCGACAAGACCATTTTCGCAAGCGAGGATTGGATTACCGTCCGGGACGGCGAAAACGTCCTGTTATTGACGGCGCAGTATGAGGACATCCCCGAGCCGGAGGACGTGACGATTAGTTTTAGCACGGGCGGCGGCAGTATGACGCCTTCCATCGTGGGCAAACCCGGTCAGAGCGTCACGGCCCCCGACAATCCCACGCGCATCGGCTATACGTTCGCGGGCTGGTCTCCCGAGCTTCCCGGGACGATACCCGACGCGGATTTGACTATCAGCGCCCAGTGGACGCCCAACCGCTATACGATTACCTTCGACGCCGGACGCGGCAGCGCCGTCAGCGATATGAGCTATGACTTCGGCGCGGCGGTACGGCCCCCCGCCGACCCCACTTTGACCGGATATACCTTCGCCGGATGGGATTCCGCGTTCCCGGAAACCATGCCCGCGCAGAATCTTTCGTTCAAGGCCATGTGGACGGTCAATTCCTACACGATTACCTTTGACGCGGACGGCGGCGAGAGCGTCGCGCCCGTGACGGCGATTTACGGCGCGAGAGTGACCGCCCCCGCCGACCCCGTGCGCGACGGCTACGTCTTCGACGGCTGGAGCCGTGAGATACCGTCCACCATGCCGGCGGAAAATCTGACCATCAAGGCGCGCTGGCTTGTCAAGCCGTCGACGCCCGACGCGCCCCCCGCGCAAGCGCTTTCCCCGACAAGTATTGAAGTGAATCCGGCAATCGCAACGCAGGAATACAGTATCGACGGCGGCAAAACGTGGGTCACGCCGACAAGTGACGCGTTGACCTTCGACAACCTGACGCCCGCGACGGAATACGCCGTGATAACGCGTATCGCCGCGACGCCCACGGCGAACGCGTCGGAAGCGTCAGCGGAAACCAAGGTCACGACGCCGAAAGAGAACGTCAACGCGCCGTCCGCGCCCCCGGCGAAAGCCGTATCGCCGACGAGCGTTGAAGTGAACCCGGCTGTTACGACGCAGGAATACAGTATCGACAGCGGCGCAACGTGGCTGACGCCCACGGGCGATACGCTGACATTCGATAATCTGACGCCCGCGACGCAGTACGCCGTGATAACGCGCATTGCCGCGACGCCCACGGCGAACGCGTCGGAAGCGTCAGCGGAAACCAAGGTCACGACGCCGAAAGAGAACGTCAACGCGCCGTCCGCGCCTCCCGCGAAAGCTACGTCCCCGACGAGTAT
>JAFSOM010000630.1 GCA_017447005.1 Oscillibacter sp. | reverse complement strand
CGCCGTAAATGCGAAACGGCGTATGGAACATCGTCTCGTTCATCTCCCGGACAATCCGCGCCAACTGCCGGGACTGCACCTGAAACACGGGCCGGACAGTCGGGTGTTCCTCCGGGGGAATCGGGTCTCCGGTGACGAGCAGAATATGATGGACGCCCTCAATGGATAAGGCAATCAGGGCGGCGCGCATGGCGTTCAGGTTACGGTCACGACAAGTCATATGGGGAAGCGCGTCAATGCCGTACTGCCGTTGTACGATAGCGGCGAGCACGCAACTGTCGGCGCGGGGACGCCCTACCGGACAGTCGGCGATGGTAATCAAATCGGCGCCCGCGTCGCGGATTGCCTGAACGCCGTCCATAAAGAACGCGGCGTCATCGTCGGCGGGCGGGTCGAGTTCCACGGCGATAACGGGCTGTTTGGACACGGTTTCGCTCATCCTGTTGGATTCGTTTTCGTTCCAATTATTGGACACGGTTTCGCCCCACTTATCGGATACGTTTTCGTTCATTCTAACACCTTCCTTGCAATTTCCGCCGAGGCTTTCGCGTCCTTGGCGTAATAATCGGCGCCCATATGCGCGGCGTATTCGGGCGTGACGACCGCGCCGCCGACGATTATCACGGGCGGAGACGGAAGCCGCTTTAATTGCCGTACCGTCTCTTCCATAGCCGGAAGCGTGGTTGTCATAAGCGCAGACAGTCCGACAAGCCTGATATTCCGCTCTATCGTAGCGTTGACGATAGTTTCGGGCGGCACGTCCCGTCCCAAATCCAGAACGCGGTAGCCGTAGTTTTCCAGTACCGTTTTGACGATGTTCTTTCCGATGTCGTGAATGTCGCCCTGCACGGTGGCAAGGATAATCTCGCCCTTCTGTACGGACGCGCCGCCGCGCTCCGCCAAGGATTCCCGTAAGACTTCAAACACGGCCTGCGCCGCCTGCGCCGCGCTGAGTAACTGCGGAAGAAACGCTTTGCCCTGTTCGTAAGCCTCCCCGACGCGGTCTAACGCCGGAATGAGTTCCCGTTCCACGATATAGAGTTCCGGATTGTCTTGGGGCAGTTGCGCGTTATCGTGAAGCGCGGCTCTCGCCAGTTTCGCGGCCTCCGACTGCAAGCCTTTGATGATGGCGTCCTGTATCGTGGCGGAAGTTCCAGGAGTAGCGACGGCTTGCGTTATCGGCGCGGCGTCGGCGAAACGGGCGATATAAGCGCGGCATTGCGCGTCCTCGCCGGATAACACCCGGTAAGCCGTCACCGCGTCCATCATCTCCTGCTGATTCGGGTTGATAATGGGAAGCGTCAGACCGCATTGCATGGCTTGCGTTAAAAAGGTACGCGCAATCAGTCCGCGATTGGGCAAGCCGAACGAGATGTTAGAGACGCCGAGAACGGTTTGCAGTCCGAGAACCTCCCGCACGTATCGCACGGCTTTCAAGGTTTCGACGGCCTGTTCCTGTTGCGCCGATACCGTCAGCGTCAGACAGTCTATCCATACGTCCTCTTTGGGGATTCCGTAGGAAAGCGCGGCGTTGAGAATCCGTTCCGCGATTGCGATTCGCTGTTCCGCCATCTGCGGGATTCCGTTTTTATCGAGCGTCAGCCCGACGACCGCCGCGCCGTACTTCCTCACGACGGGAAGGATACGCTCTATGGATTCCTGATTCCCGTTGACGGAGTTCACCGCCGCCTTGCCGTTATAGACCCGTAGACCCGCCTCCAGCGCGTCCGGATTGGACGAATCCAACTGTAAGGGCAGGGAAACCGCGCTTTGCAGTTTCTTTACCACGCGGGGAAGCATAGCGACTTCGTCCACGCCCGGAAAACCGACGTTGACATCTAAAATATCGGCTCCGGCGTCCTCCTGTTTCACGGCGACATCTAGGATATAGTCCAAATCGTTTTCGAGCAGGGCCTGTTGAAAGCGTTTCTTTCCGGTGGGGTTGATACGTTCCCCGATAACGCGGACGCCGTCCACCGTACAGGGCGCGACGGGCGTACAGACGAACGGCGGCAACAATACGGCGTTCGCGTGAAGTTTCCGTTGCGCGAGCGTTTCGCGCAGACGGCGGATGTAGTCCGGCGACGTGCCGCAACATCCGCCGACAATCGGCGCGTATGGCAGACAGTCCGCCAATGTCGCCGCGAAATCCTCCGGCCCCATGTCGTACTGTCCGGTTACGGGGTCGGGCAGTCCGGCGTTCGGCTTTGCGACGACCGGAAGGCGCGTATTTTCCGAGAGCTCCCGCAGGAGCGGCGCCATACGGTCAGGGCCTGTGGAGCAGTTCAGGCCGACGGCGTCCGCGCCCAGTCCCTCCAGCGTCCGGGCCATCGACGCCACCGTACAGCCCGTGAACGTCCGGCCCGTCTCGTCAAAGGACATCGTGACGAATACGGGAAGGTTTGTATTCTCCTTGACCGCCAGTAACGCCGCTTTCGCCTCGTACAAGTCCGTCATGGTTTCGATAACAACCAAATCCGCGCCGGATTCCGCGCCCGCAACCGCCATTTCGCGGAACAGTTCGTAGGCGTCCTCAAAGGACAGGGTTCCCATAGGTTCGAGCAGTTCGCCCAGCGGCCCAATATCCAGCGCGACGGCGGCGGAATACCCGGACGCCGCGCCCTTTGCGATTGCGATTCCGGCGGAAATAATCTCGCGGACGCTCTTCCCGGATTTGCGCAGTTTATGGGCATTCGCGCCGAAGGTGTTCGCGTACAGTACGCGGCTCCCCGCCTCCAGATAGTCCCTGTGGACGGAAGCAATCATTTCCGGGTCGGAGAGGTTCAAAAGTTCAGGCTGAACGCCCGCCTTCATACCGCGCTGTTGCAACATCGTGCCCATAGCGCCGTCTAACAGTAAGGCCTCATCCGCTTTCCAGAACGGAAAATTCATGTCGATTCCCCCTTTTTACGCGTTCGAATCTACCTAGTTTACAGGTAGGATTTACGCGGTTAAATTTGACAATTCGCGCCGGACTTGCGCAGGGCGCAGGTTTCTTTCATGCTACAGTAGGCGCAGCCCCGCACACGCGCCCTTTGCGGACGGTTCGCAACGCCGACAATCGCCGTCACGGACTTGCGCGGATTGAGCGTCATACTGTCCGTAACGCATACGCCCAGACGCCGCGACGCGTCCAGCGCCCCGCAGATGTCCGCCTGTAAGGAAAGCGGAATGTCGCCGTATCCGGGACTGAAACGGTCCGTCAAAAAGCGTCCGGGACAACGCGCCGATAATTCCCGTTCCGCCGCGTCGCATCCGGCCTCGGTCAAGGCGCTCCCGCACGCGTCGAGAATCGCCGCCTTTGCCATATCCCGCGCCTCCATGGCCCGGAACGCGCTTTCAAACGCCGCGCCCAGCGTGCATAAGAGTAAAAAGGCCGCGTCGCAGTCCTCCAACATGAGCCGCACGGATTCCCCTTGCAAAACGAACGGCGCGCCTTGCGGATAAACCGCCCCGTTTTCCCGGCGCAACGGAAACAAGCGGTAGACGTAACGCGGTTTGACGCGCTTTTGCAGTCCCGACAACAACGCCTCCGTTTCGCGGCGCAGGGATTCCGGGGCGGACTGTCCCGCGCCCAAAAAACGTAAAACTTCCTTGACAAGTTCCATGTCCTATTCTCCTAATCCGCCGCCGCGCTTTTCAGCTTGTCCATGACCGCATATAAAGGCTTATACAACGCGAGCGTGGACACAAAATTTCCGACGCAGTGCGCAATGTCGTAAGGAATGCCGCTTACCCAGAACCCGACCGCCACTTTCCAGCCGCCGAAAAAGAGATAGGGAATCGAGCACAGCGCGCCGAAAGAAAGTCCGAAGGCGCCCGTAAGGACGGCCCAGCCCAGCGCGGAACGGTGATTCCGGTACAGGACGGATAGCGCAATCAGGCAGGGCCACAGATACCAGTAGCAGAACCACCACATGCCAAAGCCGAAAGTAAAGCCTTCCAGAAAGATGTAAACCGCCACGGAAAGCAATGCCTTCCAACCGAAAAAGGACGCTAACAGTATCATCATCACCGCGTTCAGGTTGATATTCGGAAACGCGACGAACGCCATTTTGAGCGCGAAAATCAGCGTTCCCATCATGGAAAGGAAGGTCAATTCCCGGAGGTTGAACGCGTTACCAGCCGACCGTGAACGTGATTTCATAGCGTTCGCCGTCCGCGATGATGGTATCGTCCACGCCTGTGGGGAGCGATTCGCCGTCTTTCGAGAACATCCACCACTCCGACGCGTTCATGTCGGCGGTTTCGCCGTCCACGGTCTCCACGAACAGCCCGTAGGCGCTCTCGGTACCGGAAATTAAATTTTCCTCCTCTAATGCGCCTCGTAAATTCGGGGACTCCGTCTCAATGTCAAACTGACGTTCGCCGCCGTCGCTATGCGTGACGGAAACCGTTATTGACTTCTCATCCGCCGACGGCGTAGCGCGGCTGATATGGTAGATGGACAGCATTGCTATCGCGGCGACAAGTAAGAGAATCAGGGACGCCGCGATTTTACGTTTGGATTTCATAGTCATTCCTCCCCGGCGTGTGACAGGTCAACGCCGCGTTCACACGTGTGGACGCTGACAAGCCGATTATTTCGGCGCGTCATAGTGCGTCGCCGCGTAAATTCGCCGCTCATTATAACACACGAAAAGATTGCGCGTCAAGCGCGGCCCGAAGCGGATATGCGTAAAGCGTTTCTCGGCAAGTTGCGCGGAATCGAACCCTTCCCCCTGTCCCTCTTCCCTTTCGGGGATGGTAAGCGTTGTCTGTAGGGGCG
>JAFSOM010000629.1 GCA_017447005.1 Oscillibacter sp. | reverse complement strand
GGTTCGCACTACGGCGCGGCGGAACTGGCGTCAAAGTTTATCCGGGATTATACCGGCGCGGACGGGTTCGCCGTTTCCGTGGAAAAGGCCTATCCGCAGGAATATGAGGATTTAGCGAACGCCGCCAAAGTCCAGCAGGATAATGACGAGCGTCCCGCATTGACCGGATACCCGGAAAGCCTGTCGGAATACGATACCGTGTTTATGGTTTACCCCATTTGGTGGTATGGATTGCCCATGCCGCTGTATACCCTGTTTGAACAGTGCGATTTCAGCGGAAAGACTGTCATTCCCGTCGCGCTTCACGCGGGGAGCCGCTTTTCCGGGACAATTGAGGACATCGCGGAACTGGAACCGGGCGCGGTCGTCGTAAAAGACGGTTTTACCGTCGCGGCGTCGGGGATTGCGGACGCTAAGGGAAACATGGAAACGTGGCTGGACGGCATTTCCCAATACTGGGAGTAACTGTCAGGCGCTGACGTTATTTGATTGAGGAGGAATCATTTATGGACACTCAGAAAGTCGTATTTACCAACAAGGCCCTGAACACGCGGCTAGCGGGTCTGCTCCGCATTCCCGACGGGTTTGATTTGAGCAAGAACTATCCGGCGGTAGTCGTAACCGGCCCCATGCTGTCCGTCAAGGAACAGGCGCAGTCGGTCTACGCCAAGCGGCTGACGCAAGCGGGCTATGTGACGCTGGTATTCGACGGAACCTATTTCGGCGAGAGCGAGGGACTGCCCCGCGGACAGGAACTCCCCGACGTGAAGGAAAGCGACATTGAGGGCGCGGTAGATTATCTGACAAGCCTACCCTATGTGGACAACAACAAAATCGGAGGTTTAGGCATTTGCGGCTCCGGGTCTTATATGTCGGTCGCCGGGGTGAAAGAGCCGCGCCTTAAGGCTATTGTCGCAATCGTTCCGGCAATTTCCGACATTTCCACATCCGCAATGGCCGGATTTTTCAAGCCGGAAGAGGAAGTGAAGGCGGCGAAGGAAGCGTATGAAAAAGGCGAAGGCGGGATGATGTATCTCAACTTTATGCCGAGGGCGTTCGACGAAGGCGCGGCTTACTACTACACTTCCCGCGGAACGCATCCGGGATGGTCTAATCAGGTCGTCGCGTGGAGCCAGTTGGAACTGGTAAAGTACAACGTGACGAATATCATGAAGGACATGAAAAAGCCTTACTGCGTAATTACCGCGGAAAAGGCGTGGTCGAAGAGCGCGTCCGAGGAGGTTTTCAACGCCGTTCCCCATGACAATAAGGAACTGCATATCATTCCGGAAGCCAGCCATTTTGATATGTATGACCTTGCCCCGTTTGTCTCCGAGGCGTTTGAATACATTCTCCCGTTCTTTGGAAAGAGCCTGTAAAACGGCGAAAGCGGAATGCGACCGCTAACGGCGGGTACGCTGAAAAGCGGATACCTGCCGCGCTGACTTATGAGAAAACGGGAAAAGCGCTAGTCGAATTGCTTGCGAAAGATACGCTCCTGGTACGACGTGGCGCGTATCTTTCGTGAGAAATATACCCATACAGCTATCCGGTCAAGGTCTATTTCGGCGAAAAGGCGGCGGAAAAGAATCTGGCGGCGGAACTGCGAAAGCGCGGAAAAAACGTGCTGCTGGCCTACGGCGGCGGTTCCGTCAAGCGGAACGGCGTCTACGACGAATTGACGGGAATCCTGAAAGCGGAGGGCAAGACCGTCACGGAGTTCACCGGAATCATGTCCAATCCCACCTGCGCGAAAGTACGGGAAGGCGCGAAACTGGCGCGGGAAAGCAATATCGACTTCATTCTCGCCGTGGGCGGCGGAAGCGTCATTGACTGTTGCAAAATCGTATCCGCGCAGGCGAAACTCGACGACGACATCTGGGATTATGAGTACGCGCAACGCAAGATTCCCGCGGAGTTTATCCCCATGGGCGCGGTCGTGACGGCGTTCGGCACAGGGGCGGAAATGAACAACGGCGCCGTGATTATCTATCAGGAAAAGAAACTGAAGTCGGCTCTCTGGGGCGCGTTCTATGATTTCGCCGTACTCGACCCGGAATATACGATGTCCATGCCCATGAGGCAGGTCATTTCCGGCGCGTTCGACACGCTCAGTCACTGTATGGAAACCTATTTCGGCTCTCCGAAAGAGGACAATCTTTCCGACGAAATCAACGAGGCGGTTATGCGAGATGTTATCAGAAACATTCGCGCCACGCTCAAAAATCCGGAGGACAAATTCGCCCGGAGTGAGCTTGTCTGGGCGTCGGCTATGGGCGAAAACGGCGTTCTGAAAATTGGCGAGGCCACGGATTTTCAGCGCCACATGATGGAGCGCCAGTTAGGCGCGTACACGGACTGCAATCACGGGATGGGACTGTCCGCGTTACACACGGCGTATTATCGTTATATCGTCGCAAAGGGCGCGGACAAGTTCGCAAAATTCGCGGAGCGCGTGTGGGGAATCGACCCGTCCGGGAAAAACGAAATGGAACTGGCGAACGCGGGCATTGACGCGCTGGCGGCGTTTATCAAGGAAATTGGAATGCCGTCGAACTTCCGGGAACTGGGGATTCCCGCCGATTTGCCGTGGAAGGAAATTGCGGACTCCGTGACGCTGACCCCCGGCGGATACGGTCACTTGACGCACGAGGACGTGTTGAAGATTTTCGAGGCGTGCAAATGAGGAGGAAAAGCGGATGAACTACAGAAAATTTCTTTCTCTTACGCTTTCGGTTTTGTTGACGCTGGGACTGCTGACCGCTTGCGGCGGCGCTCAGGACGCTACGCAGGAACCTGAAACCCAACCGGAAGAAGCTGTCGTAAACGCCGACGCGGAAAGCGCCGCGAACGTCGGGGAAAGCGTCGCGGAAGCGGACGACGGCGTACTGCGTATCGCAAAGCAGGGCGTTTTCGCGGCGGGCGGCACGGTGACGGAGCCTGTCGCGGGCGAGTACAACCCGGCGTTGAGCTGGATGGACCCCACGTTAGCGGGTACGACCGCCCATGTTGACCATGCAAGCGTCCTCTACCAGATTCCGGCGGACGATAACGGACACCCGATTGTCTACCTCCACGGCTACGGACAGTCCCGCACGGGCTGGATGAGCGCCCCGGATGGGCGGCCCGGATGGTCTGACCTGTTCCTGAAGATGGGCCACGCGGCGTTTCTGGTAGACCAGCCCCGGCGCGGCGAGGCGGGCGCGACCGCGCAAATGACGACCGATATGCTGGATGTCTGGGAGGGCACGAATAACTATAAGCCCGGCGAACAGGCGTGGTATACGCATTTCCGCATTGGCCTTGTGGCCCCGGAACGCTACGAGGGTTCGCAATTCCCCGAAGGCGACGAGGCGCAGAATCAGTTCTTCCGTCAGATGACGCCCAACACGGGTTCCTATGACGAGGCGCTGTTCGGAGAAGCGCTGGGCGCGGTTCTGGAGGAAGTGCGGAACATGACCGGAAGCAAATCCATTTATATCACCCACTCCCAAGGCGGGCGCGTCGGCTGGGTCACTCCCGTTGACAATATCGCCGCGATTGTGGCGATTGAACCGGGCGGAACGCCGGAAATCGGCTCCGACGAGTACAACGCGCTGTTGGAAGCCAAGAT
>JAFSOM010000628.1 GCA_017447005.1 Oscillibacter sp. | reverse complement strand
GACGCGTGATTAGTCCATATAGCCTTTCGCGCAGAGCAGTTCGGCGAGGAGTACGCCGCCGCCCGCCGCGCCGCGTAACGTGTTATGGCTCAGTCCGGCGAATTTGTAATCATACTGCGTATCGGGGCGCAGACGCCCGAGGGAAATCGCCATGCCGCGCTCAAGGTTACGGTCAAGGCGGGTCTGCGGACGGTCAGGCTCCTCAAAGTAGTGCAGGAACTGTTTCGGCGCGGACGGCAGTTGCAGTTCTTGCGCGGGGCCTTTGAACGCCTCCCAATCGGCGCGAATCTGTTCGACAGAGGGCTTGCAACCGTCCTTGAACTTCATGAACACCGCCGCCATATGACCGTCAAGGCACGCCACGCGGAAGCATTGCGCGGTAATGGACGGCCCCTCCGCCGGGATAATCTTCCCGTCGGCGACGCGTCCCCAAAGTTTGAGCGGCTCCTGTTCGCTCTTCTCCTCCTCGCCGCCGATGTACGGGATACAGTTATCGACCATTTCGGGCCAGCGTTCAAAGGTCTTACCCGCGCCGGAAATCGCCTGATACGTGCACACTAACACGCGTTCAAGGCCGTACTTGCGCAACGGGTGCAACGCCGGAACATAGCTTTGCAAAGAGCAGTTCGATTTGACGGCGATAAAGCCGCGTTTCGTGCCCAAACGTTTCCGTTGCGACGCGATAACTTCCAGATGTTCCGCGTTAATCTCCGGTACGACCATCGGCACATCGGGCGTCCAGCGGTTGGCGGAGTTGTTGGAGACAATCGGACATTCCAGTTTCGCGTAACGCTCCTCCAACGCCCGGATTTCCTCTTTCTTCATATCGACCGCGCAGAAACAGAAGTCCACTTGCGCGACGAGTTTTTCGGCGTCGGCGTCGGCGTCCAGTACGGTTAAGGCTTTGGCGGCGTCGGGGATGGGTTCGGACATGGCCCAGCGTTTCGAGACCGCTTCCTCATACGTTTTCCCGGCGCTTCTGCCGCTTGCGGCTACCGCCACTAAGCGAAACCACGGATGATTCGCCAGTAACGTGACAAACCGCTGTCCGACCATGCCCGTGGCGCCAATAACGCCGACTTTATACTCTTTCATAGTTACCACTCCCAGAACTCAATCAACTTTTCGGTTGCCGGAACCGTCCCCGCGTGTGTACGGAAAAAAGCCGCTCTTGACAAAGCGCGGGAAACGTGATATAGAACGCTCCCGTGCGCGTGGGGACAAGTAAAGAATCCCCGGCTGAAAAGCGGAAAAAATATATCACGCTTCCGGCGCCTTGTCAAGAACGGAAGCGGTAAAAAAGGACGGACAGCCCATGAAAACCAGCGATTTTTCCTATGAACTCCCGCCGGAACTGATAGCCCAACACCCGTCGGAACGGCGCGACGCCTCTCGGCTCATGACGCTGAACCGCGCCACGGGTGAAATCGGCCACTATCATTTCTATGACCTGCCGGAATTTCTATGCCCGGGGGACTGCCTGATTTTGAACAATTCCCGCGTGATTCCGGCGCGGCTGATAGGACAGCGTCAGCCGGGCGGCGGCGTCAGCGAAATCTTACTGCTCACGGAACGCGCCGACGGCCTATGGGAATGCCTCGTCAAGCCGGGGCGGAAACTGCCTCCGGGGACGGTCGTCACGTTCGGGAACGGCGAATTGTCGGCGGAAATCGTAGAGCGTCTGGAGAACGGAAACCGGCTGGTGAAATTTACGTGGGACGGCATTTTCCTAGAGGTCTTGGAACGTCTGGGAGAAATGCCCCTGCCGCCGTACATCCGGGAGAAACTGCGCGACAGAGACCGTTATCAGACGGTATACGCGAAAATCAACGGGAGCGCGGCGGCCCCCACTGCCGGACTGCATTTCACGGAGGAATTGTTAGCGGAAATCCGTCAGCGCGGCGTGGAAATCGGGACGGTGACGTTACACGTAGGTTTGGGGACGTTCCGCCCGGTACGGGAAGAGAATCCGCTTGACCACGAAATGCACAAGGAATATTGCGTCGTGCCGCCGGAGACCGCGGAACTGGTAAACCGTACCCGGGCGAACGGCAAGCGCTGTATCTGCGTGGGCACGACCTCCTGCCGGACGCTGGAAACGTGGGCGGATGAGAACGGCGTACTGCGTCCGGGCGCGGACTGGACGGGAATTTATATTTACCCGGGCTACAAGTTCAAGGTCACGGACGCGCTCGTGACGAATTTTCATCTGCCGGAAAGTACGCTCTTGATGTTGGTGTCGGCCTTCGCCGGACGCGAACGCATTCTCAACGCCTATCGGGAAGCGGTCAGAGAACGTTACCGTTTCTTTTCATTCGGCGACGCTATGATGTTATTTTGATTGCAATTCCACCGCCTTTTGAAACGCTGTCTCCGCTTCTTCATCACGGCCCATAGCATGTAGCGTTGTGCCAAGTTCATGATAAAATAAAGCGTTATCGGATTCAAGTTTCACGGCTTTTTGATATTCCGCCAGCGCTTCCTCATAACGCTCCATAATTGCTAGTATTGCGCCAAGGTTGTTATAGGTACTTGCGCTGTCGGGATTGAGTTCCGCCGCTTTTTGAAGTTCCGTCAGCGCTTCCTCGTAGCGTTTCATATCCATCAACGCTAGGCCAAGGTTGTTATGGAAAGCGGCGTTATTAGGTTCAAGTTCTACGGTTTTTTTCAATGTTGCCAGCGCTTCTTCGTAACGTTCCATCCTATCCAGAGTTGCGCCAAGGAGGTTATGATATGAGGCCTGTTTCGGTTGAAGTTGGATAGCCTTTTCAAACTCTTTTCCGGCGTCCGGATAGCGTTTTAGATGATATAGCGTGATTCCTTCGTTGTAATGATACTGCGCTACATTCGGGTCTAAGGCAACGGCAAGAATGCTTTCGTCTAACGCTTCCTCATAACGTCCCAACGCGGCAAGAGCGCGGGCTCGGCTGTCATGGTTTAACGCTTCGCCGGGTTTAATGTCCGCTGCGTTTTGATATTCCAGTAACGCTTTATCAAACAGTTTCAGCTCAAAATAGCGGTCGCCGATGTCGCGGCGCAGTATCGGATTCTCGTCGGGCGGCAAGGGTTCCGGTTCCTTACGGAGTACGCGCCAGCAGACCAGCGCGGTCAGCGAAAGCGTGATAAGCGTCACCGTCACGACGGCGGCTTTATGGGCTTTGCAAAATTTGTCCATACGGCGCAGTAACGCCCCGGCTTTTTCGTCGGTTTTATCCTTATCCGCCTCAATTTTCGCCGCTCTGATAGTCGCATACGCTTCAATCAAAGTTGAAATCAGTCCGCCCATGATTCCCGACGCCTTCCTCCCGGTTCTACGCTTTATCCGGTTTTCCGCGCTTTTCCCACAGTATAGCGGAAATTTCCGGAATTGTAAAGCCAAACCCAACAGTTTCGCGTAAATTTGAAACGACCGCCTTATTGGACGGTCGTTTTTTCATCCGCGCCAGCCGCACGAGAGAGCGCTGTTCCTCGTACATATCGTGAATCAT
>JAFSOM010000627.1 GCA_017447005.1 Oscillibacter sp. | reverse complement strand
TTTTCGTCGGACGGCGCCGCCCGTAACTCCGACGCCGTCACGGGTTGCCATTGCCCCTGTAGGACTTCCTCTACGCGGTAACTCTTGCGGTACTTGTTATACAGTTCCAGATAGTTTGCGAAATCGCGGGCGATTCGCGGGAGCTGAATGTATTGCTCAATCGTATCCCGCCCGACGCTTACGCCGATTTTTTCAGTTACGGACAGTAATTCGCTCAAATCCTCCCAGCCCCGCGCCGTGGCGAATTGAATGCCGTCCACGGTCGTTTCCACGCTGTAAAAATTCTCCTTGCGGATGTCCAGATAGGATATGACGGCGCCGTGCAAGCCCTTGCGGGTGGCGTATTCCTTCCAGACGCCGAAATCCTCCCGCACGTCGATTTTCCGCACGCGGTCAAGGGTAACAACGTCAAATTCGCGCACGGAGCGGTTGTACTCGGGCGGATTCCCCGCGGCGACAATCAGCCAGCCCTCCGGCAGACGCTGATTCCCGAACGTCTTGCACTGGAGAAACTGTAACATCATGGGCGCGAGCGTCTCGGAGACGCAGTTGATTTCGTCCAGAAACAGAATGCCCTCCCGGATTCCGGTACGCTTCATCAGTTCGTGCACGGACGCTAAAATCTCGCTCATGGTGTATTCCGTCACGGAGACTTCCGCGCCGTCATAGACGCGCTTTTCGATGAACGGAAGGCCCATAGCGCTCTGTCGCGTGTGATGGGTGATGGTATAGGACACGAGACCGACGCCGGATTCGGCGGCGATTTGCGCCATAATCTGCGTTTTGCCGATACCCGGCGGGCCTATGAGCAGGATGGGCCGCTGTCGGATGGACGGTATCAGATAGTTTCCGAACTCGTCGCGGGCCAAATACGCCCGTAACGCGTTCGCTATCTCCTCTTTGGCCTGTTTGATGTTCATACGCTGACTCCCCGGTTACGGCGCGTTCTTGGCCTGTTTGATGGAAAGACTAATCCGTTTCTTTTTCTCGTCCACGTCCAGCACGACGACTTGCACAACGTCGCCGACGCGCAACGCTTCCGAGGGATGTTTCAGGTAACGGTCGGCAATCTGCGAAATGTGCACAAGCCCGTCCTGATGTACGCCAATGTCAACGAACGCGCCGAAGTCAATCACGTTGCGGACTGTCCCGGAAAGTTTCATCCCCGGTTTCAGGTCGGAGATGTCCATAACGTCCGTGCGCAGAATCGGTTTCGGCAACGTATCGCGCACGTCGCGCCCGGGCTTCATCAGTTCGCCGACGATGTCCGTCAGCGTCGGGACGCCCACGCCAATTTCCCGCGCCGCCTTTTCCGCGCCGTAGGTTTCCACCTGTTTGCGCAAACCGTCGAGCCGTCCGGCGCGGATATCGGCGTCCGTGTGGCCCGTCAGACGGAGCAGTTTTTCCGCCGCCTCGTAGGATTCCGGATGTACGGCGGTATTGTCCAGCGCGTTTCCGCTCTCCGGTACGCGTAAGAATCCCGCGCACTGCTGATACGCTTTCGGGCCGAGTTTGGGCACTTTGAGCAGTTGCGCCCGTTGCGTGAACGCGCCGTTCTCCTCCCGATAGGCGACAATATTCTTTGCGGTCGTCGCCGTCAGACCGGAGACGCGTTTCAGTAACGACGGCGACGCGGTGTTCACATCCACCCCGACAGCGTTCACGCAATCCTCTACCACGGCGTCAAGGGCGGCTTCCGGTTGCTTCGGCGGGCAGTCGTGCTGATACTGTCCGACGCCAATCGCTTTCGGCTCAATCTTAACCAGTTCCGCGAGCGGGTCCTGCAAGCGTCGGGCAATCGACACGGCGGAACGTAAATTCACGTCGTACTGCGGGAACTCCTCCGCGGCTAATTTACTAGCCGAGTACACCGACGCGCCCGCCTCCGAGACCATCATATAACTCAAATGCGCGTCGGGATTGCGCCGAATCATCTCCACGGCCATTTGTTCGGTTTCGCGGCTTGCGGTGCCGTTGCCGATTGCGAGGTGCTCCACGTGATGTTTTTTCACCAGTGCGGAAAGTTTCGCAATCGCTTCTTCTTTCTGACGCTCTCCGAACGTCGGATAGACAACGGCGGTATCCAAAACTTTCCCGGTGCCGTCAACGACCGCCACTTTACAGCCGTTACGATAACCGGGGTCAAGGCCCATTGTGACCTTGCCTTTTACGGGCGGTTGCATGAGCAACGGACGCAGATTCAGCGCGAATTGCCCGATTGCGCCGTCATAGGCGTTATCGGAAAGTCCGGTACGGGTTTCGCGCTCCACCGACGGGAAAATCAGGCGGTCGTAAGCGTCGAGGGCGGCGGCTTTTACGAAATCCGTAGACGGCGCCCCGGGTACGGCGGAAGCGCGGTAAACGGTTCTCATGGCGCGGTCGTGGTCTACGTCCACCGTGACTTTGAGAAACTTTTCCTTTTCGCCGCGATTCAACGCGAGTATTTGATACCCCTGTAGACGGCTCAACGGTTGCGTGAAATCGTAATACGTCCGGTAGACGGAATCCTCCTCCGTGGCGGCTTCGGAATGCACAATCGCGTCACGGTTCACCAGTGAGCGCAAAGACTTGCGGAGTTCGGGGTCGTCGCTGATTTTCTCCGCGATGATGTCCGACGCGCCCGCTAAGGCGTCCTCCACGCTCTCCACGCCCTTTTCGGGGTCGATGTAAGCCGCCGCCGCGTCTTCGGGCTTGGGGCCGTCGCGTTTCTGGGAAAAGAGGATGTCCGCCAGCGGTTCAAGGCCTTTCTCCTTCGCTACCGTGGCGCGGGTACGGCGTTTCGGCTTATAGGGGCGGTACAAGTCCTCCAACTCCGCCAGCGTTTTCGCGTTGTCGATAGCCGCCGAAAGTTCGTCCGTGAGCTTGCCCTGCTCCTCAATGGCCTTTAGAATCGTCTCCCGACGCTCCTGTAGGCCCCGCAAGTACGCCAGACGCGTTTCGAGCGTCCGTAAGGCGGTATCGTCCATAGCCCCGTGCAATTCCTTGCGGTAACGGGCGATAAAGGGTATGGTGTTGCCCTCGTCCAACAGTTGAATCACGTTGGCGATTTGCTCCTCACTCCGTCCGAGTTCGGCGGACAGAACGGACACAATGGAATCCATAGTTTACAATCTCCTTTGCGCGTATGACGGCGCGTCCCGCGGGATGATTCGGAACGCGCCGGAAGTATTAAAGTGGCAAGTTAAATTCTCGCTTCAAAATCTCAATCAGGTCGATTGCGCCCTGTTTGTTAAATTGAATCGTCTGCTTTGCGCCGCCGGTCTGTTGAGACGCGGCGTAAGTTTGGATTTGGAACAGCAATTCTCCATTGACAACGTTAGTGGAATACGTCGTTTCACTGGGAAACTGCTTACGAAAGTTTCTGCTTTCCTTGTCCCATTTCTCGACATACATAGTGGTAATACGCTCCCTTGTTTAGACTTTATAGCACCCGCCGCCGATAAACTCGCGGAGTATGGACGTATTCGGGGCCATATCATCCGGCAAGGGAAGGAAGTAGTTCAGGAATTTGAGCAGACGTTTCGCCTCTACGTACTCGTCGCTGTCGCGGGGGATGGCAAACAACAGCGGCTCTAAATACGCCTGCAAAACGGCGGTCTCGAAAATCAGGGCGGAGTTGAATACCACGTCGGCGCTGTCCTGATACGGGAAGATGTTGTTTTCCTCCCCGCGCCGGACGCTCGGCCACATCCGTATGGTCGCCTGCGCGTTATGTCCGCGTGTGCGGGCGTCGCGCTCGATACGGCGTATCAGCCGGGCGTCCGTACTGGGTATCCGGTTGTGGTCGTCGATGTTCAGCACGGTCAGGCAACTGATATAAATCTTGAACTTGCTCTCGTGCGGCAACGAGTAGGAAAGCGCGTCGTTCAGACAGTGGATGCCCTCAATCACGAGAATATCCTGCGGCCCTAACGTGAGATAATCGCCGTTGTACTCCCGACAGCCCTTTTTAAAGTTATACGTGGGAATTTCCACAGTTTCGCCTTTCAGTAAGCGGGTCATGTCCTGATTCAACTGCTCCACGTCCATGGCGCCGAGGCCCTCAAAGTCGTAATTGCCGTTCTCGTCGCGGGGCGTCTTGTCGCGGTCGATGAAATAGTTGTCCGTGGCGATAGGGTGCGGACGCATGCCGCAAGCGCGCAACTGCGTACAGAGACGGTGCGAAAACGTGGTCTTGCCCGACGACGACGGCCCCGCTATCATCACGAAACGCACGTCATGACGCGCCGCGATGTCCTCCGCGATGTCGCCGATACGCTTTTCCATTAAGGCTTCGTGCGTGAGAATCAGGCCTTCCGACTCCCCCCGGGCAATCAGGTCGTTCAGCTCCCCGACGTTGCTGATACCGAGCGCGGCGGCGTGGCAAGTGTCGTCGCGCAACGCCTGAAATACCTTCCGCGACGGGTTGAACTCTCCGACTTTCGTCGGGTCCTGCGACGACGGCAAACGCAATAAAAAACCGTCCTCGTAGACCTCCAGCGCGAACGCCTTCAAATAGCCCGTACTGGGGAGCATATAGCCGTAGAAGTAATCGGAAAAGCCGTCGAGCGTGTACACGTTGACATGGGAATCGATACGGTAGCGGAACAGCCGCGCCTTATCCTCCAGTCGCTGACGGTGGAACAGTTCGATGGCGTCGTCGGTGGGCATGACGCGCTTTTCAATGGGCAAATCCGCCGCCGCCAGTTCCCGCATACGCGCTTCTACCTGTTCCAACAGTTCCGCGTTGAGCGTAAAGTTGCCGCTTGCGCGGAGGAATAACGCGTTGCTCAACGAAAATTCGACTACCACGCGTTCCACGTTCTCATGTCCGGCCACGTCGTAGAACGCCTTGATGAGCAGAAACAGCGTACTGCGTTCGTAGGACTGCTTACCGGGCTTGTCGCGGGCGGTAATCATGGTCAGCTTGCAATCGCGGTCAAGATGGCGGTGAAGTTCGCGGAGTTTGCCGTCGCGGTTGACCAGTAAGATGTCGTAGGGGTACTGCGACTGCATGTCGCGGGCGATTTGGGAATAGGGCGTACCGGCGGGGTAAACGTACTCTTTGCCGTCTATCGTGACGGTATACGTGGGCTGACGGTTCATAATGGGCCTCCTTTCCGTACAGGGGTGGAAAACGTCGTCTTACGACGCGCTTTCCTTGGGTTCGCGCAACGTTTGCGCCAATACTTGCGCAACTTCTTCTAATCGCGTTTCCAACGGCGGTTCGCTTGCGTCAAAGCAACGCGGGCCTTGCGTGGCTCTTTCCGGCAAAACGGATTTTCCTTCCGCGTCAATCGCCAGCGGGAAAATCTCAATTCTCCGGCGTTCCTCACGAACCAGTTTTACCGCATATTCTAATTCTGAGGAAATATGCGCGGAGTAGACGCTGGATTTGCTGAAAATAAAAACGCAAATTCCGCACTGTTGCATTGCGTTCCTAATGGAACCGGGAATAAAATCGCCCGGTTGAATGTCCCGTCCCGCGTACCACGCGGAAACGCCGACAGCTTCCAATTCGTCGCATAACATTTCAGCGACTTTTTCATCCTTGTGGGAATAAGCAATAAAAACATCTGTCATGTGTCGCGCCGCCTTTCGTCGGAACGTTGTCCCTTGATAGTTATTCAACGTTGTCCCTTGATAGTTATTCAAGGAAGTTGTCTAACCGTTGGCGTATATCCATGAGAATTTTCGCCGTGTTTCCGTCGAACGGATAATTTCTGAAATTGTCCGGCTCCGGGATAGCCTGAAGTTTCGCTTCTAATTCGGGATATAACCGCTCAAAATCGGCTTCGAGATTGTCCGGCGATGCGTCGTTTTCATTCCACGGACGTTTCAGCCGAAAAACTAAGGCTTTTATGTCCTTGCGCGTAAAATCCGTATGCTGAAACTGCATTAACGGTTCGGGGACGGCGGAGCGGCTCACGCGGAACAGAAACGGCGACATGAACGGCTTTTCCCGGGCAACGCACAACGCGCCCGCCTCAAATAACAGCCACGGCGAGTTTACATTTTCCTTCGTCAGACAGAAAATGCCGCCGTCCGCGGTTTTCAATTTGGTTTCCAGCATGGGAGACCATTTTTCGCCCTTGTCGATTTCGTCAGAGATGAACAATTCCAGCGCGGGGATTTGCATTTTGAGTAGCCAATCATACAGAATCTTCGCCACTTCGTGACTGGTTTCTCCTGACCAACTGATAAAGATACGCACGGCCTCACGCCCTTTCTTCGGTACGACGCTATTCTACCACACTTGTGACCAAAAAGCAACAGAAATTTCGCGCCGGACGTGTGCAAATTGACGGCGGCGCAAGCGCGGCGGATACGCGGAAAGCGTTGTTTTTGACGCGCAAATTGGTAACGGGAATAATAACGGCGTCGGCGGGACAGACTACGGACGCGGACATCAGACGGGAGGCGGGGCTATGCGGAAACTGCGGAACGAGTTCCGGACGGACGCGGCGCGCTTGGACGCCGTACTGGGCGTGGAGCGCAACTGCGATATGATAAGCCGTGACTATATCATCGGCGGGCGACGCGGGCGTATCTGGGTCGTGGACGGCTACGGCGCCGACGCGACATTAGAGCGTATGGCGTCGTACTGGCTCGCGCTGACGCCGGACAACGTCGCAAACTTGACCGATATGCAGGACTTTGTGGACAGATTCGTAACGTTTTCGGAAGTCAGCGTCAGCGAAAACATAGAGGAGCTTGTCACGGCGGTACTGCTGGGGAAAACGTTACTGTTGCTGGACGGCCTGACGGGCGGCGCGTTGATTGACTGTAAGGAGTACCCGTGCCGGGGCGTGGACGAACCTCCCGACGGTAAAGTATTGCGCGGTTCTCACGACGGTTTCATAGAGGCGTTAGTGCCGAACATGGCGCTGTTGCGGCGGCGTATCCGTGACCCGCGCCTGACCATGGAAGCCCATCACATCGGCGACCGTTCGCATACGGACGTGATACTGTGCTATCTGGACGATAAGGTAGACCGGGCGTTATTACGGGCGGTACGCGAAAAGCTCGACGCCGTAAAGGTTCATTCCATCACAATGGGACAGGAAAGCGTGGCGGAAGTACTGCGCCCGAAACAGTGGTACAACCCGTTCCCGAAAGTGCGCTATACCGAACGCCCCGACAGCGCGTCAGCGTGTATCCTAGAGGGAAATATTGTGCTCATGGTGGATAATTCCCCGTCCGTAATGCTGTTGCCTACGACGTTCTTCGACTTCACGCAGGAAGCCAACGAGTTTTATTTCCCGCCGCTGATTGGCACGTACCTGCGCTTATTGCGTATCGTCGTCTTTGTGCTGTCGCTGTTTATCACGCCGTTCTGGTTTCTGACGGTAAATCATCCCGACCTGTTGCCGGGGTGGTTGAATTTCCTGTCGGCGCCGGAGCCGGTATCGTTGAGTATGCTGGCGCAACTGTTGGTAGTGGAATTTCTCATCGACGTGCTCAAACTGGCGTCCTTAAATACGCCGGATTCGCTGTCGAACTCGTTTTCCATGCTGGGCGCGTTGATTTTAGGAGATTTCGCAGTCCGGGCCGGATGGCTGGGGCCGGAAGTGCTCGTGTATGTGGCGTTCGTATCGGTGGCGGCGTTCGCGCAGCCGAGTTACGAGATGGGCTACGCGTTCAAACTGATTCGCGTCTCACTGCTGATACTGACGGGATTATTTGACGTTTGGGGCTTTGTCGGCGGCGTGATAGGCTTATTCGTCCTGCTGGCGACGACAAAACCCATGTTCGGCAAGGGCTATCTCTACCCGCTGGCGCCGTTCAACGCGAAAGCCTTACGGCGTCTGCTGTTCCGCGTACCGATTAGCCCCGATAACACCTGATTGCGCCCGTTGACGCGCCGCCCTCCCCGTGATATTAGGGGAGGGCGGTTTTTTACGTTTCCGTATCGCGTCATTTTGGAGCGCTTACGTTTCCGCGCCGCTTGATTCCGTTTCGGCGTCGACTGATTCCGTTTCCGCGCCGCGCAGTTCCAGCGCGGCGGCGTAAAGCTGATTGCGCGGGAATCCGGTCTCTTTGGCGACTTGCGCGGCGGCGTCTTTGAGCCGTAAGCCGTCCCGATAACGTTGCAGTACGCTTTCGGCGGCGTCGGACAGCGTGACCGCGTTCCCGACGCTCGGCGCGGCGCCTTCCACGACTAACACGTACTCCCCGCGTGGCGGCGTGACCTCATAGTACGCGACGGCCTCGCCTAACGTCATGCGTAAGGTCTCCTCATGCAGTTTCGTCATCTCGCGGCATAAGGCGATACGACGTTCCGGGCCGAAAGCCTCCTGTAAATCCGCCAGCGTGGAGCGCAGTTTATGCGGGGCCTCGTGAAAAATCATCGTGCGCTCTTCCGTGCGCAAGGCGTCCAAACGTTCCCGACGGCTTTTCTTATTGACGGTTAGAAAACCCTCAAAGACAAACCGCCCCGTGGGAAGTCCGCTGACCGCTAACGCGTTGACAGCCGCGCAACAGCCGGGGATGGCAATCACGTCAACGCCGGATTCGGCGCAGAGGCGCACCAAATCCTCGCCGGGGTCGGAGATAGCGGGCGTTCCGGCGTCGGTGACAAGGGCGCAGGTTTCGCCGGAGAGCAGTCTTTTGAGAATCGCCTGTCCCGCCGTGATATGGTTGTGCTCGTGATAGCTCATCAGCGGCTTTTGTACGCCGAAGTGATTCAACAGCTTGACGGAAACGCGGGTATCCTCGGCGGCGATAAAGTCGGCGGCGCGGAGCGTCTCTATGGCGCGTGGGGAGAAGTCGTTCAGATTGCCGATGGGCGTGGCGACAAGATAAAGCGTACCGGGCATAATGGGCCTCCAAATTATGATTGCGCGTCACGGGAAATATTCGTCGCTTGCGGCGCGTCACGAAAATAAATGGCGTCGTATTCCGGCGTGGGGGAGCCGTCGGCGCGACGCAGTATCAGCGGGCTTTCGACGTTCAGGCCGGGATTCCCGCCGCGGCGTCCCTCGACGAGTATCAGCGACGGCGCCGCGCCGGAGGTGTCGCAGACGAAGCGTAAGCGTTTCGGTTCGCAACGCGCAGTACGGAGTTGGCACAGGACATCCGTCAGGCGTTCGGGCTTGTGGACGAAACAAAACGCGCCGCCCCAGCGTAACAGATAGGCGGCGGTTTCGACGAGTTCCGCAAACGTACAGGCGGATTCGTGTCGAGCGGCGCGGCGGGCGCTGTCGGACGGCGCGACGCCCTGATAATACGGCGGATTGGATACAATCAGGTCAAACGAGCCTGTCGGAAAGCGTTTCGGGGCGTCGCGCAAGTCCATGCAGTGGGAAATGAGGCGTTCCGCAAGCCCGTTGACCGCCGCGCAACGGTCGGCGAGTTCGACGGCGGCGGGAAGGCGTTCCAGTCCCGTGACGGTCAACGACGGTTCGCGCTGTAAGAGAAGGACGCCCAGCAGTCCGGCGCCGCTTCCCAAGTCGCATACCCGTAAACCGCGTTTCAGGCGCGGCATGGACGACAACAAAAAGCTGTCCGTCCCGGGCCGGAATAATTCGTCGTCCCAGACGAAGCGGTAGCCGCCGGGCCTTAACAGTTCCCAATGTTCCATAGTTTCACCCGTTCCGACAAGGTTTTCCGACGTTTCATGCTTTCATCCGTTCCGACAAAGATTCCGGTTACATCCGCTCCAAGAGGCTTTGCAAATCGTCGCTTGTAAACTGCTGGACGTTGCCGCAGAAACGGCACGATAATTCCGCGTGGCCCTGTTCCTGTAAAAGTTTGCGCATTTCCACGCGTCCCATAGCGATGAGCGCGGCCTCCATGCGCCGTCGGCTACAGTCGCAACGATAGGCGACGGGCGAACGCTCCAAAATTTCAAGCTGGAAGTCCGGCAAGGCCTTTTGCAGTAACGCCGCCGGGTCGGGGTTCTCGCGCAACGCCGCCGTGACGGGGCCGAGCGCATAGACGCCGCGTTCCACACGCGAAATGACATCTTCCGGCGCCCCGG
>JAFSOM010000626.1 GCA_017447005.1 Oscillibacter sp. | reverse complement strand
GCTCCAAATCGGACGCGGCGGTTTCCAGACTGCCGCCGTAGGAACTGAGCTGACGGGCGTTGATATGGGATAGCGACCGGGGCCGGAACGGATAGCGGGAAGTCGGGAGAGAGTTTGCCATAATGACGGGAAACTCTTTCAGGGCGGTATAGAACTCCTCCGCGCTTAACTGGACGTTGGAGAACTCCCCCGCCATGAGGCCCGATTCCATCATGGTTTCGGTGTCCTGCCGCGCACGCGTCAACGCGCCCTTGATACGTTCTTCCACGCGTCCGCTTTCGCACAGAATCACAAGCGCGTCCTGCGGGAGATACTGTAGGCCCGTCGTGACTCCCGGGTAGACGGCGCACAGGTAGCGGTCAAGTCCGCCGGGGTTCATGCCGTTACGGAATTGTTCGGCGTCGGCGCGGAGACGCTCCGACAGTTCCGGACGCCGCCGCGCAATATGCGACGCTAACTTTTCCAGCGTCGCCGCGAGACCGTCCGCGCCGCCGTCCGCGCACTGCGGGAGGACTTCGGCGGCGGGGAGCAGTAGGGCCGTCGAGATTGTTTCCGTGCGGCGTTGCGTCGCGGGGTCAAAGAACCCCATGGAATCTATCTCGTCGTCGAAAAACTCACAGCGCACGGGGCTTTGCGTTTGCGGCGAGTATACGTCGAGAATGCCGCCGCGCAGGGCGAATTGTCCCGGGCCTTCGACCTCCCCGCAACGGCTGTAGCCCGCCCGCGCAAGGCGTCCGGCGAGTTCGGACAAGTCGGCGCGTTCGCCCACGCGCAAAGTTACGGATAAGGATAAGAGTAAATCGGGCGGTAAGGTACGTTGCGCGAGGGCGTCGGCGGCGGCGACGATTACACGCGCCCCGCCCGAGGCCATACGCCATAGCGCCGAGAGGCGGCGCTGTTCCCATTCGCGGGAACTGACGCCGCCCGGATGAAAGTCCCATTCCCGCGGGGAGAGCGTCGCGCAGTCCTCCCCGGTGAGCGCGGACAAGTCGGCGGCTAACTGACGCGCTTCGCGCTCGTCGCCGCAGACGAATACAGCGGGGCGATTCGCGGCGAACGCCACCGCCGCGCCGACGCACGCTCTTTGTACGGGTTGGACGCCCGTCACGGCGCACGGCGACGCCCCGGTTTCGATTTGCCGTATCAATTCCGCGATTTCCGGCACGCTTTCCAGTTGCCGGAGAAACGCTGTCATGCCTGTTTCAGTCATAGTTCACCTGACGATAGAGAGAATAATATTGAAAGCGTTTGCAAGACCCCTCCCCCTGACCCCCTCCCCTTTCAGGGGCGGGGGAAACAGTCTTGAAAGCGCTTTCAATTCCGGGAAGTCCCCCCTGAAAGGGGGGATTTAGGGGGGTTATGCGTAAGGCCGATAGCTTATCCGTTAAAATCATTCATAGCGCGCTGACAGCCGTACCGTATGACGCATTCGGCGGCCTGTATGGCGCGTCGGAAGGCGTCAAGCAACGCTTCGCGGTCTTTCATGGGCGGTTCGCCCGTGACCCAGCGTATCATATCTTCGCCGGAATCCGGCGCGCCCGTCCCGATTTTGACCCGCGGGAAGTCCTGAGAGCCTAAATGCGCGATGATATTCTTGATTCCGTTATGTCCCCCGGCGGAACCCGACGGACGCACGCGGATTTTTCCGACCGGTAAGGAGATGTCGTCGAAAATCACCAGCACGCGGGACGGTTCGACATGGTAGAACCGCGCCGCCTCCCCGACGGCCTCCCCGGAGAGGTTCATATAGGTTTGCGGCTTCATCACCAGACATTTCGCGTCGGCGAATTGGAAGATGTTGTAGGCCGATTTGAATTTTACGCGGTTGAGCTTGACTTTATACTGTTCCGCGAGCAAATCCGCGGTCAGAAAGCCCATGTTATGACGGGTATGGGCGTACTGCGCGCCGGGATTGCCCAGCCCCGCGATAATCCATTCCACGCCCGACGACGTTCCGAACAGCATACGAGTTCCTTTCCACGGGCGATTGCAGGCCCGTACAAGTCCGGAGTTTCCGGAAAGCGAGGCTTTCGGGAAATCCGAACGCTTTCAGCATACGCCCACAAAGGCGGGAAAAGAACCTTCCCCGCCTTGTCGCGCACGTTTTTACTTGATTCCGCTAATAACCGTAGCGGCGCCTTGCGCCGCCTCTTCTGTCGCCCCCTCTGTCATTTCGTGACATCTCCCCCACTTCGTGGGG
>JAFSOM010000057.1 GCA_017447005.1 Oscillibacter sp. | reverse complement strand
CTGTTGCTTTACCGGACACAGGAGCGTCCCGGAGGAACTGTCGGGACGTTTGCGGAAAAAACTGCGGGAACGTATCGCCTATCTTCATGAAGAGGAAAAAATTGGGACGTTTTACGCGGGAGGGTGCGTCGGCTTTGACACGCTGGCGGCGCAGGAGACGCTGGAATACCAAGCCGCTCATCCCGATGTCTGGCTCGTCGTTGTCGTCCCGTACCAAAAACAGTCGGCAGGCTGGACTGACGACGACCGGAGGGAGTACGAGCGCATCAAAGCGTCCGCCACGGAGGTTGTCTGTCTGGCGGAACATTACTTTCGGGGCTGTACGCACCAGAGAAACCGCTATATGGTTCAGCGAAGCTCCGTCTGCGTCTGTTACCTGACCAAGGAGGAAGGCGGAACGGCGTCCACGGTCAAGTACGCGCTCCGCAACGGCCTGTTTGTTTGCAATCTCGCGGTCGGGATATAGCGCAGTCCGTCATGATGGCAAGCCAGCCGCCCCGCATTCGGAAACGCAGGCAAAATTTGTTGCGAATTTTATCGGCGATTCTGGTAAAATCCTTATTCTGAGATGACAAACCTATGTCCACGGAATGAGGAGGTTTCCCGATGAACGCTTATGTGATGACGCGCGAACAGATTGCCCTTTACGGAAACGCGCTCCGTCTGGAGGAACGCTGCGAAGCCACGGCGCAGAAGTACGTCGGCGCGGTGACGGC
The DNA here is from genome assembly GCA_017447005.1 of Oscillibacter sp. GTDB lineage: Bacteria > Bacillota > Clostridia > Oscillospirales > Oscillospiraceae > Oscillibacter. The sequence goes on along the minus strand of JAFSOM010000057.1, from coordinate 3,313 downwards.
CTTTTTTGAGTTTCTCCCGGAGAACAAGGCAGTCTCCAAAGAAGCCACGCTCGCGTGGAAAGCGGAAATCAGCGGGAAATTCGCGGGCAGTACGGTCAACGTCATGATTTCGGCGGTCAACCGCTTCTTCACGTTCATGTCATGGAGCGACATCCGCATCAAGCGCCTCAAAATCCAGCGACTGATTTTCCGCGACCGCGACCGGGAACTGACCAAGGCGGAGTATCTGCGTCTCCTGAACGCGGCGAAAGCGGTCGGGAATCTTCGCCTGCACTACCTGATGCAGACGCTGGGCGCCACGGGCATTCGCGTGTCCGAACTGCGCTTCGTCACTGTGGAAGCTCTCCAAAACGGGAGCGCGGTTGTGGACTGCAAGGGCAAGCGGCGCGTAATCCTGATTCCGAAGAATCTGCGGAAGAAACTGCTGGCCTACTGCAAAGAGGCGAACATCGTATCCGGCTCCGTGTTCGTCACCCGAAACGGAAAGCCCCTGAACCGCTCCAACATCTGGAAGGAGCTTCAGAGGCTGTGCGAGTCCGCCCGCGTCGACCGCCGCAAGGTCTTCCCGCACAATTTCCGCCACCTGTTCGCCGTGTCGTTCTACCGGATGGAGAAGGACATAGCGAAGCTGGCCGACCTGCTCGGTCATGCCAGCGTCAATACCACCCGGATTTATATTATGGAGAGCGGCGCGGAACACGAGCGTCAGATGGAAAAGCTCGGTCTCGTCGTATGAGCAACGAAATAATGGTTCCGTGGTTGGAAAACAGGCTTTTCACCCATTTCAGGTCACAAATTTGGATTTTGCTACCATCACTTTGGTAGAAAATAGCAGGAAGAGATGGCTGGTCAAAACGAAAGTACAGAAACCAGCCTAATTTCCATGCCGTTTTTTACAGAAATTGGAAGCGAAACCAAATTTTTTTCATTTGGGGCTTGCAAGAATCGCTCTTCTCTGCTATAATAAGTAAAATTTTCTTGGTGTTGTTTCTCTGCGCGGGGACGGAAATACCACGGAACCATTATTCCGTTATATATCAGTTAAGTCCGCAGGGCATCGGCGCAAATCAGTCTCGAAACAAAATCAAAACAAAAGAGGCGGATTGTGATGAAAAACCAGTGTTGTATGAAATATATTTTCGTAAAAGCAATAACGCTATATGTTTTAGCGACTTTGCTCGCCAGCTTTCCTTATACGGCGCTGGCTATGGCGCCGCCGCCATTCGGCGCAAACGCTAACGGAGCGCCTACGTACCCTGAGAATAATGGAAACGCCATTATATTGAATGTTCAGGCGGAGCAAACGGATGGCTCAAAGGGAAACGTAGTCGTTACCGCTTTTTCACAGGGAGTTCCGGCAAGCGAAGCCTTTTATCGCAACAGCGTCAAACGATGCGTCGTAATGCCGGGAGGATTCCCTCCTTTTGGAGAGGAACTGCCGGGTATGCCGACCGGACAACCGGGAGCAATGCCGGGTATGCCTCCGATGCCTCCGATAGATATGGTCGCGCCACTATTGGAAGTAAACTTATCATATGATTCCAACCAGCAAGCGCTGACGGGAACATTTTCCGTAAATTCGCCCGGCTTATACACAATTCGAGTGGAATTGAATGACGGACAGACAACCGCTGTCGGTTCAGCCAACGTGCAGTTTCTATTACAAAGCAAGGACGAGGAGCCTGTCGAACTCAGCAACGGACAGGAAACAACCGTTTCCCTCGCCGACCTCCTTGGATGGGAAGGACTCAATCTTACTGTTCAAAGCGTGGAGACTTTACAGTCATCCGGCGCCGCCGAAATCAGCCGAACCGCTTCCGGCAACGCCATAAATTCGCTGTCAATCAAAGGAACCCGCGCCGGAGACGTACAGGTACAGGCGAACATCATATACAACGGTCAGCAGGATACGGCGCGCATTATAGTGAAAGTAAGAGGTCTCGTCCTGCCGCCTTGGATTGACCGGCTTCTAAACATCTTTCCTCTAAGCAACGCGCCTTTGGGTGTCCTGTTAGCCGCCCTTGTTATCCTTTTTGCGATTCTGATTTATCTGAACTTTTTCAAAAGAATCCAAGGCTCTTTTGTCGCCAGTTGCGAATGCGGAGCCACTAAGCTCCCAATGGAATTGAAAGCGCCGCGCGGCAGGTCTTTTACGCTTTATCAGCTTCTCGACAAAATGTTGAAGAGGCAGGTCGGCAATCATGAGGCTGACATTATACGAGGAATCGTAGATGACAGCGACAACAAAAAGAACCTCGGTCAAATTCGCGTTTATATCTCTAAGGGAGACGACAAGCGCCCCCACTACGTATTCAGCAAAGCGGGAAGCCCTGAAACCGTGATTGACGATACGGTGAAAAAGGCGTACCCGGATTCAGGCAACCGCAATTCCAAGTTGACGGTCAATCTGAGCTTTATCGCGCAATGGAACAGCGTAAACCGCCGATGAGAGGTGAGAAAGGAGGGATTCCGTGACGCCGGAATCGCGCGGCGTCCGGGAATGCGATGCCAAGAATGACGCAAGAAGAGGCGGCGGAGCAATTCGCCCGCTCCAAAAAGAGCTATTACGAAGCCGAACAGCGGCGGGCGCAGTTGTCCAACCAGATGGACAATTACCGGGCGGAAAAGAAGTACGCCGCCGCGCAAATCAGTAGCGCAAGAGGCGAGCGGACGAACTTTGAAAAGCGTCTCCGGGGAATTGAGGACATTATCAAGGTTCTGGAAGGAACCGGATGGTTTTCGGAGAACGCCCCGCAGTCGATTAGCAAGGCCAATTCCGCGTTGCAGTCCGCTAACAGCGACTACCAGCAGTGCATTCGTTTGTCGGGCGGCGTTTCCGCCGCCGACATGGAAGGGACGTTCCGCGCCAAGTCCGTGGAAGAAGACCTTAATTCCGGACAGGCGCTGGATGCGTACCGGCAGGAGCGCGAACGGCTTGCGCGGGAAATCGAGAACCTCAACCGTATGATTGACGGCTTTTCCGCGCAGATGAGCGAACTGACGGGGAAAATGAACGCTTGCGCGGCGGAGCAGAGCGCCGTGCGCCGGAGCATGATGTCCAGCGCGTGCGAAATGGCGCGGTGTATGCCGATTGCGCTGGGCGGTTAGCGTTCAGCGGACAGAACAAGCCGAACAGCGTCATAAGAAAGGAGGGAACAGAGCGTGCATATCGAAATCAGCGCCGGGGGACTGAGCGGCGGAATCGCGGTGGCCTCGTTCCAGAACGGCATGAAGAAGTATATTTCCGGAACGGACGGCATGATTTCGAGCTTCAAGGCGGTCAAAACGAAAACCTACAACCTCAATGGCGGCG
>JAFSOM010000625.1 GCA_017447005.1 Oscillibacter sp. | reverse complement strand
GACAAAAAGCCCCCGAAACTTCAAGACGTGCGCCTCAGTGTCCGGAATCTGACCGTGCACAACGCGCAAGGCGTCCTGAAAGTCGACGACCTCTCCTTTGACCTCAAAGGCGGGGAAATCCTCGGTATCGCGGGCGCGGAAGGCAACGGACAATCCGAACTTATCAACACTATCACCGCAGTCAATAAGACCTACAGCGGCGAAATTTCCATCAAGGGCGCGGACATCCGCAACGACAACGTGAAGGGCGTCCGCGACAAGAAAATGGGCCACATCCCCGAAGACCGTATGACCAGCGGATGCGCGGGGAATCTGAGTATCCGCGAGAATATGTTCTCCAACCAGTACGCCGACCCCGCCTATTCGGGAAAGTTCCTGCTGAAAACAAAGGCGCTGGCGCAACGCGCCGCCGAACTGGTCAAGGAATATCTTGTCAAGTGCACGAATCCGGAACAGAATGTCGGCATGCTGTCGGGCGGCAATATCCAAAAGGTGATTGTAGCGCGGGAGTTTTCCACTGACCCCGATATTATCATCGCCAATCAGCCCACACGCGGCATTGACGTAGGCGCGGCGGAGTTCATCCGGCGCAGACTGCTGGAGTACCGCGACGCCGGGTGCGCCGTGATTCTGGTCTCGGCGGACTTGAACGAAATATTCTCGTTGAGCGACCGTCTGGCGGTGATGTACAAGGGCAAGTTCGCGGGACTGTTCACGGATGTGGGCAGCGTGACGGAGGAACAGCTCGGACAGTATATGTTGGGCCTGCGGCACGATGAGAAACTGGGAGGCGCCGTCTATGAACGCTGAGAAACGATTTGAAATCTTCCGACTGTTCTTCTCTATCCTCATTGCCCTGCTTGTCTCGTTCGCTCTCATTTTCATGGTGAGCAAACAGCCCGTGGACGCGATAGTCGCGTTGGTTACGGGGCCGTTCAAGAGCGGGCGCAATCTGGCGAACGTCGTGGAAGCCATGATTCCCCTGATTTTCACGGGTACGGGCGTGTGCATTATGTTCGCGGCGAACCAAATCAATCTGGCCTCGGAGGGCGCGTTCCATCTGGGCGGACTTGTCGCGGCGGCGTTCGCGCTCAAACTCGCGCTTCCCGCCGGAATCGCCCCGGCGGTATGCCTGATTCTCGCGGCGGCGGCGGGCGCGTTCTTTACGGCCCTTCCCGCTATCCTGAAAATCAAAACGGGCGCGTCCGAAATGGTCGCCTCGCTGATGATTAACTACCTCTCGCTCTGGTTCTGCACGTTCATTCTCATGCACTTTATCCTTGACCCGGCGGCGGGCGCGGCCTCTTACACGCTCCCCAAGACCGCGAAACTTATCACCTTGTTTTCCGGTACGCGCATTCACTTCGGCCTGATTATCGCGCTTGCGACAGCGGTTCTGGGCCACGTGTTCCTGTACCAAAGCAAGATGGGCTACGAACTTCGTATCGCGGGTTCCAATAAGCAGTTCGCGGAGTATTCCGGCATTGACATTGTAAAGGTCATTCTGATTTCACAGTTAGTCGGCGGCGCGGTCGCCGGACTGGGCGGCGGCGTGGAAATCCTCAGCCCCATTTACAACCGCTTTACGTGGACTTCCCTGTTAGGCTACGGCTGGGACGCTATCGTGATTTGTACGCTCGCCAAAAAGGACCCGCTCAAAACGCCGATTGCCGCGCTTTTCCTTGCCTATCTCCGTACCGGCGCGTCGATTATGGCGCGTACCACGGACGTGACGCTGGAAGTCGTCCAGATTACGCAAGGCGTCATTATCCTGCTTGCCGTCGCGGAGCAGTTCCTGAGCAAGACGAAACACCGGATTATCGCAAGGGAAGCGAAGGCGGCCTTACAAAAAGAGGGGGTGGCGTGAGATGTTCCGTCTGTTCTTTTCGCTGGATTTCGTCATAGCCATTTTGCGCGCCACGACGCCGATTCTTTTCGCCACGTTAGCCGCCGGCGTCGCGGCGAAAGCCGGTATCTGCAACATGGCGCTGGAAGGCATTATGCTGTTCTGCGCCCTGTTCGGCGTCATATTCAGCCACATCACGGGAAGCTGGCTTGTCGCGCTCGTCCTTACGTGCGTCTGCGGCGGACTTATCGGACTGGTTCTCGCGTTTTTCATCCTCAATCTCAAAACGGATGAAATCCTCGCCGCGATTGCGATTAACCTCACGGCGACGGGCGGCACGGTCTTACTGTTGCTCGCCTTCTCCGGCGACCGCGGCTCGTCCACGTTCTCGACGGTCTCCGCGCCCGCGTTCGGCGGCGTCAATATTATGACCGTCCTCGCCCTGCTTATGGTTGCCGTCATGCACCTGTTTCTTTATAAAACGCCTCTCGGTTTGCAAATCCGTTCCGTCGGCGAAAACAAGAACGCCGCGGAATCCGTCGGTATCAAGTCCATCCGCATTCAGTACATTGCGCTGATTCTCAGCGGCGTACTGTGCGCGTGCGGCGGCTACTTCCTCTCCGGCGGCTATATGAACTCGTTCACGAAGAATATGCAGTCCGGACGCGGCTTTATCGCGCTCGCCGCCAGTGAAATGGGCGCGAATACTCCGGTAGGCGGTTTCGCCGTGGCCATGCTCTTTGGCATCGCGCAGGCCGTCGGAAACCAGTTGCAGTTGACGAGTATCCCCGTGGAACTTATCCAAATGATTCCCTACGCGACCACGCTGATTGGCCTTGCCGTGTTCAGCTATCTGGTACGGAGGCGTAAGGAGAAACTCGCGCAGGGATAAGCGGAAATTCGCGCAAAGATAGCCGCATGAAAAGAACCGCTTGCGCGTCAATCGCAAACGGTTCTGAACAGGGAAAACGCGTGACAGGGGGAGGTTCTCTCCCTGTCACAAAGAATCAGGGGGCAAATGATGAACGAAACGTATCAACTGTGGCTGGAAAAGCTGGACAAGCAAAGCCCGCTCTATCAGGAACTGCTTGACATTCAGGGCGACGAGGCGGAGATTACGGAGCGTTTCTACCGTGATATTGAGTTCGGCACGGCGGGACTGCGCGGCATTTGCGGCGCGGGTACGAACCGTATGAACGACCTGACGGTAGGCCGCGCCACGCAGGGAATCGCCAACTATATCCTGAAGTCGGGAGAGGACCCCAAAAAAGGCGTCGCTATCGCTTACGACTGCCGTTATCACTCCAAAGAGTTTTCGGAAATGGCGGCGGAGATTTTCGCCGGGAACGGTATCCGGGCGTATCTGTTCCCGTCGTTACGCCCCACGCCGGAGTTGTCCTACGCCGTGCGCAAACTCGGCGCGGTGTCCGGCGTCAACATGACCGCAAGCCATAACCCCAAGGAGTACAACGGCTACAAAGTCTACTGGAACGACGGCGCGCAGATTTCCGGGGAAGTCTCCAACGGCATTCTCGCGGAGATTCAAAAGCTCGATATGTTCGACGCCTTCCCGCGTATGTCTATCGCGGAAGCCGTGGAAAAGGGCCTGATTGTCATGCTCGGGGAGGAGATGGACAGGGATTATCTCAATTACGTCCTCTCTCTGGCGCAGAGGCCCGACGACGAACTGGATTTGAGCGTCCCGATTGTCTACACGCCGCTCAACGGCGCGGGCAGTATTCCCATGATGGAAATGGCGAAAGCGCGGGGATTCCGTAACTTTACGATTGTGCCCGAACAGAAAGACCCCGACCCCGATTTCAAGTCCGTACCGTTCCCGAATCCGGAGAACCCGAAAGCGTTCGCCGTGGCGGAGGACATCGGAAAGCGCGTCGGCGCGGAAGTGCTCATTGCAACCGACCCCGATTCGGACAGAATGGCGATTGAAGTCGCGGACGGTAACGGCGGCTATGCCGCGCTCAACGGCAATCAGACGGGCGGACTGCTTATCGCGTATCTTGCGGAGAGCAAGAAAGCCCATGGGACGTTGCCCGCCAAGGCCGCTATGATTCAGTCCATTGTGACCGGAAACTTCGGTCGGACGGTTTGCGAGGACTACGGAATCAAGGTCTACGAGGCCCTGACGGGATTCAAGAACATTTGCGGCAGGATTCCCGAACTCCATGCCGACGGCTACACCTATTTCTTCGGCTATGAGGAGAGCATCGGCTGCGCGCCTGGGGAGGAAGTGCGCGATAAGGACGGCATTTCCGCCGGAATGCTCGTTTCGGAAATGGCGGCGTACTACCGCAAACAGGGTATCAGCATTCTGGAGGCCCTTGACCGCTTTTATCAAAAGTACGGCTATTTCTCGGAAGAGCAGGTGTCGGTCGTCCTACAGGGCAAGGCCGGACAGGAGCGAATCGGACGCATTATGGACGCGTTCCGCAACGGCGGGCGCACGTCCTTCGGGCCGTTTACCGTGGCGGAAACCGTGGACTATATCAACGGCTACCGCGACATTCCCGCGCAAAACGCGCTCAAGTACGTGATGACCGACGGCAGTTGGTTCGCTATGCGTCCGTCGGGCACGGAGCCGAAAATCAAGTTCTACTTCTACGCCGTGGACGCTGACAAGTCCGTTTCGCAACGGCGCGTGAAGGATATGGTTGACGCCGTCAACGCGCTCATTGACGGTATCGAGTGACGGCGCGGTAACGCAATACCGCAGTAAAGGAGGCGTCAGCATGGGCACACCGCATAACGCCGCGAATCCGGGCGACATCGCCCCGACGGTTCTGCTCCCCGGCGACCCGTTACGCGCTCAGTTTATCGCGGAAACGTATCTGGAAAACCCGACGCGGTTCAACGACGTGCGCAATATGTACGGCTATACCGGGACGTATCAGGGAAAGCGGGTTTCCGTCATGGGTACGGGCATGGGCATTCCGTCCATGGGAATTTATTCCTACGAGCTGATTCGCGTCTACGGCGCCCGGAACCTTATCCGTATCGGCACTTGCGGCGGTACGACGGAACGGACGAAAGTCGGAGACATTATTATGGCGCAAGGCTCCTGCACGGATTCCCATTACGCGAAACAGTACCAGTTGCCGGGTACGTTCTCCTCGCTGGCGTCCTATGACCTGTTGCGCCGCGCCGCGGATGTCGCCGACGCGAAAGGCTTTCCCTATGTCGTCGGGAACGTCGTCACCTCGGATATGTTCTACAAGGGCGACGCGTGGAAAGCGTGGGCGAAAATGGGCTGTCTGGCGTCGGAGATGGAAAGTTACGCGCTCTACTGTAACGCGGCGAGAGCGGGCGTCAACGCGCTTGCGATTTTCACCGTCTCCAATTCGATTGTCACGGGCGAAACCTCGTCGTCCGCGACGCGTCAGACGGGCTTCACGAACATGATGGAAGTCGCCCTAGACGTGGCGGCGCAAGTGGCGGAATAACGCAATGTCATGAAATTAAACGCTTGCGAACCCCTCCCCCTGTCCCCCTTCCCTTTCAGAGGCGGGGGAACCGTACTTGAAAGCGCTTTCAGGTTTTGTAAGTCCCCCCTGAAAGGGGGGATTT
>JAFSOM010000624.1 GCA_017447005.1 Oscillibacter sp. | reverse complement strand
TATACGGACGCGGAACTGTATTCGCTGCTGGCGAAACTGGAACGCGCCCTGAAAGAACCGGCAACGGAAACCGTCCCGGAACGTCCGGAAAGAAAACGGGACGGAATCAACATCAGTCTGGGGGATTTTCTGTGATGGACAGGCGGACACTGGCCCGGGTCGCCGTTCTGATTCAAACGGAACTGGTACGGCGGGAACTGGCGCGGCGTTGCTTTGCGGAGTATCTCGCGCTCGTCCACCGGCCCGGATGGATATCAAGCCGCTTTTCCGTGTTTCTGGCCAATGAGGCCCAGCGTTTTATCGAAAGCGATACCGGCAACGCCTACGATATTCTTCTGCTGGAAACGCCGCCGCAACACGGAAAGTCCATGACCGTCACGGAGTCCCTGCCCTCATGGTACATGATGCGCTATCCCGAACGGCGTCTGATTCTATCATCCTACAACGAGGAGAGCGCGGAACGTTTTTCCCGACGCAACCGGGAGAAACTGCAACAATGGGGCGGGGCGCTGTTCGGCGTGGAGCTGGGCAAACTCAACCGCGCCACGGAATTCGAGTTGGACGGACACCGGGGACGCCTCATCAGCCGGGGCATTATGTCGGGCATTACCGGCAATGCCGCCGACCTGCTGATTGTGGACGACCCCGTCAAGAACCGGGAGGAGGCGGACAGTCCGGCGTACCGGAACAAGGTGTGGGGCGAGTGGCTCAACTCGTTAAAGTCCCGTCTGCAAGCGAAGGCGAAGGTTATCGTAATCATGACGCCGTGGCACGAGGACGACTTGGCCGCGCGGATTCTGCGCACGGAGGATAACGTACGTTTACTGCGTCTGCCGGTGGAGGCCGAGCCGACCGAAAGCGAACCGGACCCGTTAGGGCGTCAGGCCGGGGAGCCGTTGTGCCCGGAACTGGGCAAGGGACGCGTATGGCTGGAACAGTTCCGGAAGGCGTATCTCCGGGACCCGTCGGGCGGACAACGCGCGTGGCTGGCGCTCTACCAGTGCCGCCCGAGAGCCGAAGAAGGCAACCTGATCCGGCGCGGATGGTGGAAATTCTATGATACGCACCCGGAACTGCCCGTACAGTATATGAGCGTGGACGCCGCGTTTAAAGGAGACGATAACAATGATTTTGTAGCCGTGACCGTCTGGGGCAAGCGTGAGAACGATTACTATCTGCTCGACTGCGTGAACCGGCACCTGACGTTTACCGAAACGCTGGAAACAATCCGCGCCGCACAGGCACGTTTTCCGAAATCCCGCGCCGTTCTGATAGAGGACAAGGCCAACGGAAGCGCGATTATAGACGTACTCCGGCGGGAACTGTACTGCATTCCGGTCAATCCCGCGGGCGGGAAAGTGTCAAGGGTCCACGCCGTGTCGCCGGTAATTGAGAGCGGACACGTGTTCCTTCCGCGGGACGCGCCGTGGCTGGAAGAGTACCTCAATCAGTGGACCGCCTTCCCGAACGGTCAGCATGATGATATGGTGGACAGTTCCACGCAGGCGCTGAATTACCTGTTCGGGGAATCCGTCCCCGCCGCGCTGACGGAAGCCGAACGCCGCCGCGAGCGGGAAGAAGCCGAGGCGCGGGAAGGTCTGCTTTACGGAAACTATGACGGAGGCTGGTAACGTGTATTTTGTTTTGAAACTCATTTTCATAGCGGCGGTTACGGGAAATCTCCTGTTGCTGTGTATGGCTGTGGCGTTGCTTCTGATTCTGAAACGTTCCCGGAGCTGTGCGCGGGAACAGACGCCGGATCCGCCGTCCGAAAGGGAACGTCAGCGGACCCGGACGGCGCGGGAGGACGCGGAAGCGTGGCGGCAGTTACAGGCCTACACCGCCGATGACGCCTACGGAACGGGAGGAAGCGCATGACGGAGCGTGTCACAAGGGCATGGACGCTCTACGAAAGCGGCGTTGCCTACAATCACCGTCTGGTCCCGGACCAGTACCGGACGGTCGAGACGAACACCGAGTTCTTCGCGGGGAACCAGTGGATTCATCTCCACGACACGCCCGCCATGCGGAGACTCCCCAAGCCCACGTTTAACATTTTGGAGCGCGTGGCAAGTCTGTTTATCGCGTCTTTAACCAGTTCCGCCACGACCATTCGCGTGGAGCCGCTGGCGAACTTCACCGCCAATCCGTCCCGCTTCGGTCACAATCCCGCCGCGGACAAGGACGCTTCCGAATTCGCCAACGCCGCCCTGTCCAATCTGCTCGAAAAGTTCAAACTCGATTACCGTATCCGTGACGCGCTCTATGACGGGGCCATTTCCGGCGACTACTGCGCCCATTTCTGGTTCGACCCGGACGCCAAACCGTACGGCGGCGCTTTCGAGCGTTATTCCGGGGAAATCCGGATGGAGCTGGTGGACGGAATCAACGTCCTGTTCGGCAATCCCAATGACAGGACCGTGGAACATCAGCCCTACATCCTGATTGTCGGGCGGGACACCGTGCGGAATCTCCGCGCGGAGGCTCTGCGGCACGGCGGTTCCGATACGGACGCCATACAGCCGGATTCCGAAAACGAGGATATGCCCGGTACCGGCGGGAAAGTGGAACTGGACAATGACGAGGAGACCGGCAACGGAAAGGCCCTCTACCTCTATCTGTACGAAAAACAGGGCGGGACCGTGCGCGTGACCAAGGCCACGAAAACCGCCGTCATTTACGAGGCCGTGGACACGGGCCTGTCCCTCTATCCCATTGCGTGGGGGAACTGGCGGCGGCAAAAGAACCAGTACCACGGCCGCGCCCTCATTACGGGCCTGATTCCGAATCAAATCGAAATCAACCGGATGTTCGCCGTGACGCTCCGTCACTTGCAGTCCACGGCCTATCCAAAGATTGTCTATGACGCGGACAGAATCCCTTACTGGTCCGATGCCGTGGGCGAGCCGGTCGCCGTCAGGGGACTTCGGCCGGAACAGAGGATTCCGGACCTTGCGTCCAGTTTCGCGGTCCCGGAAATGTCCGGGCAAATCAGCGGCTTTATCGACAAAGTTCTGGCCTACACGAAAGAGTGTATGGGGGCCACGGACGCGCAGATGGGGAATGTCAAGCCCGACAACACAAGCGCGCTCATGGTTTTGCAGACCAACGCGGAAATCCCGCTGGAAAACATCCGGGCCGGTCTCCATGAGTGGGTCGAGGACATCGGGCACATCCTCCTTGACCTGATGGGTACCTATTACGGTCCGCGTCCCGTGGTCGTGGAAAAGGAGTACGAGGACCTTGTGACGGGTCCGGACGGCGCGGCGCAAATCGACCCCGCAACGGGCCTGTTCGCCACGCGGACCGTACGCGACAAAGTCGTGGACTTCTTCGACTTCGGACAGTTCAAAGACCTGTGGCTGAATCTCCGCGCGGACGTGGGCGCGACCACTTACTTCAGTGAAATCGCCATGACGCGGACGCTGGACAATCCGCGCCGCGACGGAATGCTCTCCGCCGTGCGATATCCGGAACGCGTCCCCGACAAACTGGCGCCGCGCAAGGACGAGCTTATCCGGGAACTGGAAGCCGGCGGCGGGACGGACGCGAATTTACGAATTTACGAATTTTAATCTTCTTTGTAAAAGAAAATCACATCGCCGGGTTGACGGTCCAGCAACTGGCAAATAGTAGCGAGAGATTTCATAGAAATCATGCGTCCCTCCCGGAGAGCTTGTATCGTATTTTCTCCGAGAAGTTTTTTTTGTCTTAACCTGTTTGTGTTGTATCCGGCGTATTTCAGCTCCTCTAACACGTTAATTAAGTAACCAATCGGCATAATTACCACCTCAACTGATGATTTTATCATGTTTTGGCTTTTAATTCAACACTTTGCACAATATAATTACATTATTTAAGATGTAATTAGTTGGTTTTGTCTATTGAAATTACATATTAAATAATGTAACATTTTGACATCAGGGACCGGTGGCGGTAAGTGAGGACGCGCCGAAGTTGTGCCGGAAGTACCTACCGAAAATGAGACGCGAAGGACGTCCCGTGTCCGGACCGGGAAAGTAGTAACGCCCGTTCCGCCGGTCCCTGTAAATTGCGGCGCGGGTCAAAGGCGAGGCCACAGGTCGAACGGCCCGGAAAATTGCGGTCTTTTCCGGGCCAGCCGCCAAAACAGGAAAGGGGGAACGGCCCGACAAATTCGTAAATTCGTAAATTCGTAAGGGGGTTTTTATGAGAGACCCGGAAGAAGTCCGGCAAGACGCCCTTGCCGAAGCCGCCGCGCGACTGGCGGCACGGGGCCTCCTGACATCGGACAAACTGCGCCTGTACCAAGTGTTGAAAGGCGGAAGCGCGCGTAGTGAGAAAACCGTGCGGACTTTGAATGCGTATGGTGAATACCTCTACGCAAAGAAGAGAGGACAAGTAAGATGAAGGACAGCGAAAACCGCGGCGTACGCTTTGTCAAAGAAGTAAGCGCCATTGTCAACGCCATCAATGATGACGCGTACACCAACCGTAGCGAAATTCTCTGTTTTACGCTGGGCTATCTGGCGGGACAGATTACGTACTTCTCCCCGTTCTTGGAGAAGCCGAACACGGAGGAAACCGACCATGACGAAGATTAAACTGCCCACGCTCCCCGCAAGTATCGTCTGTCACGACATGGATGACGTAGCGAAAATGCTGGAAATCATGACGAATCTGAAAGCGGCGAAAACGGAAGCGGAGAGCCTTTTGAAGCTGGGAAAAAAGGCGATAAAGGCCTTCATGGAAGAGCACGACACACGCGCCATTTCCCAAGGCGGCTTCTATGCGAAGCTGACGGAGTACAGGCAAGACGTCTTTGACCAGTCCGCTTTCAAGGCGGCCAACGTGAAACTGGCCAAGAGGTTTACAGTTACGCAGACCTTAGAGCGGTTCAGTTTCGGGCGGGAAAACGAATAATTCGCTTTCCCTACCTTATATAGGAAAAGCGAATTACGCCGCGTCCGTCTTTTCCTGACCTTGGGCGGAGACGGGCGCGAATTTACGAATTTACGAATTTAAGGAGGACTTATGAACGAGGAAATCTATTATCAAGTGGACCTTGAGCCGTTCCCGCTGGAAGCTCTCCCGGCCAACCTGCGGCAGTTGACGGAAGCCGCCGCCGCAAATATCCAGATTGCCCCGGACCTGTTCGCTGTCCCGCTTCTGGCCGCGCTCTGTATCCCCTTACAAAGCCGTTTTATGGTCCGAGTGGATTCCGGATACACGGAGCCGCTCTGTCTTTATACGCTGACGATTGCGCGGCCCAGCGAGCGGAAAAGCGCGGTCATGTCGCTTTTAGAACGGCCGTTCTGGGAATGGCAACAGGCCGCCAACGCGGATAAAAAGCCGTGGGAGAAGTACAAGACGCTCTATGTCACGGACGCCACGCCGGAACGTCTGGCGCGGCTCATGGAGGAAAACGCCGGGTCCATCTCTCTGATGTCGGACGAGCCGGACGCGCTGTCAGTCGCGGCGGGTCTGCGGTACGGCAAGGGTAAAAACCTTGGCTTGATGTTACAGGCTTGGAGCGCGGGTCGCGTGATGGTTCAGCGCGCCACGGATGAAGTCCGGATTTCCATCGACCGGGCTACCATGTCCGTTGCGATTATGTCGCAACCGTCCTTTGTGGAAAAGCTGGTTAAAGACACTGAAATGTCATCCCGGGGCTTTTTACAGCGGTTTTTATTTTCGCGTCCGCTGTCCCGGGTGGGTAGCCGCTCTTTTCTCAAGCCGGACATCCCGAAAATCTTACTGGACGAGTACGCTTTAACCGTTACGGAATTTTTGAAAATGGAGAATGACAACCTTTGGACGCTCGAATTTTCGTCAGGCGCGAAAAAAATGCTCTCCCTGTATTTTGACGTGATAGAGCAACAAATCAAGCAGAATCGGAATCCCGCGATAGAAGGCTGGATGGGGAAAATATTCGGTCAGGTTATCCGCTTGGCCGGAGTGCTCCACTGTGCGCAGTGGGGCAAGGAATCGGCGGAACATCTGATTGACGATACCGTCACAGCCGCGGCCGAAAAACTGGGGAACTACTTCATTTCCCACGCGAAAGCCGTTTTTACGGATGTCAACACCTCGGAAGAATTGGATGACGCCCGGGAGCTTTACCGCCGTATGAAGGAAAGCGGTATGACCGTCTTTACGAAGTCGGACTTGTACATGGTTACAAAACGCAATTTACCCAAAGCGCGGTTGGAATCCGCTTTAAGTCAACTATTAAATGCGCAGTACATCGGCATTATAGACGAGACCGCGGACGACCGGACTCGGCGGTACACGCTCTTTGACGATATCCGCGGTCTGGACGAGTCGTTAATTTGGTAACGGCAAATTCGTAAATTCGTAAATTCGCAACGCGTACCGGCACGGCCCGGGCCTTCGCGCTGGGGAAAACCAAGGACGCGGACCATCCGCAGGGCGTCCGGTCCGTTTACGTCAACAACGCCTTTCTGGAACCCGCCCTGTATACGGCGGACATTCTCTCCGGAAGCGTCCTGTTCAACGCCGCGCCGCCGAAAGACGCCGCGATTACCTTTACGCTGGACATTGGGAACCGGGAATATCATCTTCCGGTAGAATCCGTGGACGCCGTGACGGAAGTCAAAGCGGACGGCCTGACGCTTGTCGCCGGACGGGATTACACGGTTGACGCCGCGGGCAGGACCGTAACGTTCACGGCCGCGCCGACCGTGACGGACCCGCCGACCAACAACACCGTGGAAATCACGTACAGCAAGGCGAACGCCGGGGCGATGAACGCCGTGATGGACTGTCCGTACGCCGCCGTGTGCGGGACCGGTCAGGAACTGTGCGCGGTTGTCGGCGGCGCTCCGTCCGCGCCGAATCTGTTTTACTGGTCCGGCACGACTCAGAACGGCCTTGACATTACTTACTGGCCAATTATCAACTATAACGCCGCCAACGGTGAGATTACCGGCTTCGGGAAGCAGTACGACCAGATGTTTGTTTTCCAGAAAGACAAAATCGGGAAGCTGACCATGGCCACGGAGAGCGTCAACGGCCGGGATACCATGTCGCTGGCCTATTCCGGCGTCAACGATGGAATCGGCTGTGATCTGCCCCGGTCCATACAGTTGGTCGAAAACAATCTGACGTTCGCCAACACATCCGGCGGCGTCTATCAGGTATTGTCCGCGTCCGCCGCGTACGAGAACAACGTACAGTGCGTTTCCGATAAGGTCAACGGCTCCGACATCCGCCCCGGACTGCTCCACGATTTGACCGTTGCCGGTACCGGTCCCGTCTGTTCTCTGGACGATGGAAAGCGTTACTGGCTCGCCGTCAACGGCCACGTGTGGTTGTGGGACTACTCCATATCCAAGAACAGCGACCCGATCTGGTTCTTTTTTGAAGGTCTGAACGCCTGCGCCCTGTCCGTACGTAACAAGTCGCCGTGCCTGTTTAACAGCAAATGCGAAACCGTGCGATTGTCCGGACAGGTCTTTGACGACTTCGGGACGCCGTTCCGGAAAGCGTACCAGTTCCCGGTGCGGAACTTCGGGGGCTACGACCGGCTGAAAGACGTGCTGAGCGTTCTGTTTTCGCTCCGGGCCGACACGCCGTCCGACACCAAAGTCATTTACGAGACGGATTACGAAACCCGTACGGACCCGGTCAATCTGACCGTGGCCGGGTACGACCGCCTGACGGACCGGAATTTGGAAGTACGGGACCTGAGCGTACCGCGTCACGCGGCCGCGTTCCGGCGGGAGCCGCGATGTCTGAATATCCGTCACTTTTCATTGAGGCTGGAAAACGACACGGCGGGAAACGGCCTCAATGTGTACGATGTGGAAATACAGGTCCGTTACGCGGGCAGAAGCCGCTGACGGGATACGGAAAGGAGCGGTAACGTATGTTCTCTATGCGTAACTTTATCAAACAGGGATTTTTGAACGCAATCGGGAAGCAGGCGGATTATCTGATTATACAGAATGCGGCGAAGTGGCACGAAACAGGCGTACTGGAACTGTCCGACTTGGAGGAAATCCAAGCCGCCCTGAACGCCAGAGGAACTATCGAGGGCGATGTGACGGCGTCAACGCTGTCATAAGGAGGGAACGGCAATGCCAGATAACGAAACTCCGGAACTGATTCCGCGTTTACAACTTTCGCGAAACTGGGAGAATCCCGCGGACTTCGCCACCCATCAGCACAGCGAAATCCAAAACCGCCGCGACATACAGAGCCTGTTTACGGAAATCGTGTCGTACCTGAACAACGTCATGCTCCCCCGCGCCGAACAGCTTTTGGCGGAAGGCGGCGGGGGCGGCGGAAGCGGCACGGGCGGCGGCGCGTCCGGCGATTATCTGCCGCTGGACGGCGGGACCATGCGCGGCATACTCCGCCTCTTCCGTGACCCGGCGCTGGACGCGGAAGCCGTCACAAAACGTTACGTGGACGCGCTGACCGGCGCAATCCGCACGGACATGAACGGCAATTTCAGCGCAATCCGTCAGGACGTGGACGCAATCGAACTTCTGGTACAGGACCCCAACGGCATTGCCTCCCTGTTACTCCGCGCGGACGCTATAGAGGGACGCGTCACAAACGCCGAGGGAGATATCGGCTCTTTACAGCTCCGGGCGGACAGTATTGAGGGACGCGTCACAAACGCGGAGGGCGATATCGGGTCTCTGCAACTCCGCGCGGACGGCTTTGAAACCCGTATTGCCAACGCGGAAGGCGACATTTCCACCATCAG
>JAFSOM010000623.1 GCA_017447005.1 Oscillibacter sp. | reverse complement strand
GCAGGGCTTTTTGTTCGGAAAGCCTCTGCCCTATATGGACTGTATCCGGAATGTCGAACAGCAGGGCGTCCCCATTGAGCCGCCCGTCTATCGGAAATATTACGACGACTTGGGCCGGGTGAACGTCCTCAGCGCGACGCCGTTTCTCTCCGCCGTGGACAGGAAAGCCCATACCACCGGACGCGACCGCAACAGCATTCCCCTTGCGACGCTGGAACTGTCGAACGGTAACGTCCGACTGCTTTTCAGCAACGACGCCTTTGACCGGACCGCCGCCGCGCTGGACTGGAATATGGTATTCGGCGCGCCGACGGAGTATCTGCTTCGGCAGGATACCTTATGCCTGAACGACCTCTCCGGCCATTTGGCGCGTCTGCTGGAAGAGGCCCGCTCTTCCGGCGCCGGAAAAATGTACTTTGTGGACAAAGACGAATACTATGAAATGCGGGCCAAGCGTATCGCCGAATACAACGAAACCAGCAGTATTCTCATCAGCGTCGTCAATCTCTCCCAGAGCGCCGAGATTACGCGGCAGGATACGCTTGACGAGGGCGTCCGGCAGATTTACAGCATTTATGACACGGTCTCGTTGCTGAACCTTGAAACGCATACCGCCACGGCGCTTTATATGGATTCCAAAGAGGAACAGCCCCCGCAGACGGAGAATCTGCGCAATATTCTGGAGCGTTACGCGCAGGACTCCATTTTCCCCGCCGACCGTCAGCGTTATATGGCTTTGACGAACCCTGACACGCTGGAGGAGCGGGTATCCCGTTCCGGGCGCGGATACGTCAGCGCGTATCTGCGAACGCTTCTCTATCACGGAAACTATATCTGGAAACTGTATCTCATTTTGCGCGTCCGGCAAAACGTGTTCTTTCTCATGGCGCGGGACGCGGGAGAGGAAATCCGGGATTTTCTGGCGTCTCTGGACGCGGGCGTTTCCGACGACGCGCCCGACACGGCCCCTATCGTTTCTTCGGTCACGACGGAAACAAAACTTCCCCCGCGCTACTGTGGGAAAACTTTCAGCGTTTCGGCGCGTTGAAATTTTTCTGGAAAGATAAAAACCTCCGTTTTCGGGGCGCAAGTCAGAGCTTTCTGGACTTTTACGGCCTTCAGTCTCAGGACGACATCCTGGGCAAGACGGACGAGGAAATCGGCTGGCGCGTTCATCCCGATTTGAGCCGCGATAACGAGCGAAATGTGATTCGGGAAGGGATTCCCACGCGGGACGTTTTAGAAAACTGCCTTGCGCGTGGAGAAGACAGAAGCGTTATCGCCAATAGACTGCCCCTCTATGACGGCAACGGGCAAATCTGCGGCTTGCTGGGCTATTTCTCCGAGACGGACGCGCCGGAGACCCGAAAAGAGCGCGAAAGCCTTTCCAGACGCGACGCGCTTACCGGTCTGCTCAATGTCAGAGGCTTGGAAGAGGCCAAATACGCCTATCAGGATGAATACGTCTTGCGCGGGCGAAATTACGCCCGTTTGCGCATTTCCATTCCCGATTTCCCCGACATCAACCGGCAATACGGCTATGACTTCGGCGACCTCTTACTTCGCACGGTAGCCAGCGCGATTTTAAGCTGTTGCGGAAACGCCGCGTCCGTCGGGCGGACGTGGGGCGCGCAATTCGAGGCGCTGTATCAATTCGAGAATCGGGAGACGTTGAACGCCTTAACGGAACGTATCGGGGAAATTTCCTCCCACATTCACAACGTGGGCGGCGTCCCTTTTACGCCCTATCTTTCCGTAGAGGTTTCCATTTTTTCCAAATCCAAAGGCGACGGCGGAGCGAAGCCTTGAATTTTGCGCGGAATCCGACTTGCAATCATCCGTGAAGCGTGATACACTATAAAGCGGAAGTTGCGAACGAAAATCGCGGCGTTGAAAAAGCGTTCCCGGACGGAGCGACAGCCCAAGAAACGCTTTGAACTCTACCAGCAGTCACGGGAACGCAAACGGAAATTGGAGCGGGTGGCGTAATATGGACAAGCTGAAAATGCGCAGCGCGGATAAAGTGGCAGAGCATATCGAGCAAATCGGGAAGCTGTTCCCGAACTGCCTGACGGAGGTCAAAGACGCGGACGGGGTTGTTCGACGCGCCATTGACTTTGATATGTTGCGTCAGGAACTGTCCGGCGCGGTGGTCGAAGGCCCCAAGGAGCGTTATCAGTTCACATGGCCCGACAAGCGCAAGAGCGTACTGGCGGCGAACGCGCCGATTGCAAAGACTTTGCGCCCGTGCCGCGCCGAGAGCGTGAATTTTGACGCGACGGAAAATCTGTATATTGAGGGCGACAATCTGGACGCGTTGAAGCTCTTGCAGGAAACCTATCTGGGCAAAGTCAAGATGATTTACATTGACCCGCCTTATAATACGGGCAACGACTTTGTTTATGAGGATGATTTTGGAGAAAACGCGGCGGAATACATGGAGCGTAGCGGGTGCTATGACGAGGACAATAATCGTCTTGTGCAAAATCTTATGCGTAATCCGCTAAATAACGGGCGTTTTCATACTGACTGGCTGAATATGCTTTATCCCCGTTTGAAGATTGCGCGGGATTTGCTCTCCGATGACGGCGCGATTTTTATTTCCATGGACGACCATGAAGTTCATAATCTCCGCAAGGTTCTGGATGAAATTTTCGGAGCCGAGAATTTTATTGCCCAAATCAACTGGAAAGGACGCGGAGGAAGGCAGGACAGCAAGTATTATGCTGTTATCCATGAGTTTATTCTTTGTTACGCGAAATCATCCTCTTTATTTGTCGTTGGAGAAGATATTAAATCTGGGGACATATACCCTAAATTCGACAAGGAAAAAGGAAGGTTTTATAAAACTCAGCTCTTAAGAAAATGGGGGTCTAACAGCAGAAAAGCGGACAGACCTAATTTGTTTTATCCGATTCAAGCCCCTGATGGAAGTGAAGTATATCCTATGTTGACTCCAATTACAGAGAGCCAGCGTCTTTCTTTTCCGAATACAGGAAATGAAGGATGCTGGCGTTGGAGCGTCAGCACTATGGAGAGCGCCATTAAAGAAGGGAGAGTAGAGTTTATACAACAGAAAGACGGTTCTTGGGTTCCATACGAAAAAATCTTTGCGCCCTTGAAGGGCGAAGAGAAAACCAAAAAATATACGACGTGGATTGACGACGTAAACAACGGTTCGGATACAATCAAAGAACTGTTTTCAACAATGGTATTTGATTATCCCAAATCTCCGAATCTTATCTCCCGATTTTTAAAAATGGGCAATGCGGAAGAAAATGATATAGTGATGGATTTCTTTTCCGGTTCCGCGACGACCGCTCACGCCGTCATGCAGTTGAACGCCGAGGACGGCGGACACCGTAAGTTTATCATGGTGCAGATACCGGAACCCACGGACGAAAAGAGCGAGGCTTATCAGTCCGGTTATCCTAACATTTGCGAAATTGGCAAAGAACGCATTCGCCGCGCCGGAAAACGGATAGTCAGTGAAAGTCAAACGGGGGGGGGGGGCATGCGGATTTGGATATTGGTTTCCGCGTCCTCAAAGTGGATTCCAGCAATATGCGCGACGTGTATTATACTCCCGCCGACACGCGTCAGGAAAACCTTCTGGATTTGGCGGACAATATCAAGCCAGACCGCACGGCGGAAGATTTGCTCTTTCAGGTTATGCTTGATTTGGGCGTGGCGCTGTCCAGTAAGATTGAGGAAACCGTCATCTGCGGAAAGACCGTCTACAGCGTCGCCGACGGTGAGCGTCATCTGCTGGCTTGTTTCGACGACAACGTGACGGATGAAGTCGTGACGGAAATCGCAAAGCGCAAGCCGCGCTATTTCGTCATGCGCGACAGTTCCCTTGCGAACGACGCCACCGCCGCCAACTTTGAACAGATTTTCCAGACTTACAGTCCGGCTACCGTCAGGAAGGTGTTGTAATGAAATTTCAATTTAAAATTCAGCCGTACCAGACGGAGGCCGTCAACAGCGTGACGAACATTTTCGCCGGACAGCCGTTTCAGGAACGGGTCAGCTATATTCGTGATTTAGGCGTCCGTCCCGAAACGCCGGTACAGCTTTCCATGTTTGAAAGCGGACGCGTCTCCAACGACGACGACATCAGCGCGGGATTTTGCAATCACGCCGTGACGCTATCCGATGAGGAACTGCTTCAAAATGTCCGCGATATGCAGACCCGGAATAATATCCGCCTGACGGATTCCCTGACGCGTCATTTGGGGCGTTGTTCGCTGGACGTTGAAATGGAAACCGGCACGGGGAAAACATACGTTTATATTAAAACGATGTTTGAGCTAAATAAACGCTACGGGTGGAGCAAGTTTATCGTTGTGGTTCCGTCCTTGGCGATTCGTGAGGGCGTGGAAAAATCCTTCCGGACGATGGAAGACCATTTTATGGAATACTATCACAAAAAGGCGCGGCATTTTATCTACAACAGTAAAAATCTCAGCGAGCTGGACAATTTCAGCGCCGGAGCGGGCATTCACGTCATGATTATCAATATTCAGGCGTTTAACGCCAGAGGCGCGGACGCCCGGCGCATTTATGAGGAGCTGGACGAGTTCGGGAGCCGCAAGCCCATTGACGTAATCGCGGCGACCCGTCCGATTCTGATTTTGGACGAGCCGCAGAAAATGGGCGGCAAGGCCACGCAGGAAAGTTTGAAACTTTTTCATCCTTTATTCTGCCTGAACTATTCCGCGACGCACCGACAGCATCATGATTTGATTTACGTTCTCGACGCGATGGACGCCTATAATAAGCGTCTCGTGAAACGGATTGAAGTCAAGGGATTTGACATGAGAAATTTCCGGGGAACGGACCGCTATCTGTTTCTGGAAAACATCGTCATTACGCCGAAAAATCCGCCCATTGCGCGTATGGAATTTGAAGTCCTCCGGAAAAGCGGAGCTATCGCCCGAAAATCCCGCCTGTTCAAAGCGAACGACGACCTTTACGCGCTTTCCGGCAAGATGGAACAGTACCGCGGCTATCGGGTCAGCGAAGTGGATCCGATTTCCGATACGGTGTCCTTTACAAACGGCGTTGTGATTCGGCGCGGCGTCGGCGTCGGCGACGTGTCGGAAAAGGATATGCGCCGCATTCAAATTCGGGAAACGATTCTGTCCCATTTCGAGAAGGAAAGCCGGAATTTTGAGCTTGGCGTGAAAACGCTTTCCCTGTTTTTTATTGATGAGGTGGCGAAATACCGCGTTTATGATGAGGACGGAAACGAAAGGAACTCCGAATACGGGGAAATGTTTGAGCGGGAGTATCTCGCCGTATTGAACGATTACTTGACGCTCTTTGACACCCCGTATACGCGTTATCTGCGGGAATGTTGTTGCGAGCCTTCCAAAGCCCATGCCGGATATTTTAGCGTTGACAAAAAGGGCCGTAAGGTAAACAGTTCCACGAAACGCGGAAGCGATGAAAGCGACGATATTTCCGCCTATAATTTGATTCTGAAAAATAAGGAGCGGCTGTTAAGTTTTGAGGAGCCTGTCCGGTTTATTTTTTCCCATTCCGCGTTACGCGAGGGATGGGATAATCCCAACGTGTTTCAGATTTGCGCGCTGAAACACGGGGGAAGCGGCGCCACGCAAAAACGGCAGGAAGTGGGGCGCGGCTTGCGCCTCTGCGTAAATCAGGATGGCGAACGGATGGACGCGGAACGCTGCGGCGAACAGGTACAGAGCATTAATATGCTGACGGTAATCGCCAGCGAAGGCTACAGCGATTTTATCGCCGGACTTCAACAAGGCATTCGGGAGGATATGTACGACCGTCCTTCCAAAGCGGCGATGGAATACTTTATCGGCAAAACCGTCATGGCGGACGGTCAGCGGGTTCGTCTGAACGCGAAACAGGCCAAGGTCATTTATCGCTATCTTCTGAAAAACGAATATATCGACGATGAGGATAACGTGACGGACGCCTACAGGGAAGACTTGAAAAATCAGACGCTGACTCCGCTGCCGCCCTCCGTGTCGAATATGGCGGACGGGATTCATCAGTTGATTCAGGCCATATTTGACGAAAGCGCTTTGCGTGAGATGTTCACAGACGGCAATAAACCCAAAATTATGGAAAATCCATTGAACGATAATTTCTGGAAACAGGAATTTCAAACGCTCTGGAATCTGATTAACCGCCAATACGCGTACACGGTCAGCTTTGACAGCGCGGAGCTGATTCGGAACGCTATCCGTTGCATGAACGAACAGATGTATACCGCAAGGCTTCAATATACGGTAACTTCCGGTCAGCAAATGCGGGATATGAACGAGCGTTCCGTGGAGCGGGGCGAAAGTTTTGGCGATGAAAAAACGCGTACAGAGGTTTTGAAACTCTCGGAATCCAGTCATGTCTCCTATGATTTGATTGGAAAAATTGCCGATGGAGCCACCCTTACCCGGCGCACGGCGGCGGCTATTCTGTCCGGATTGGACAAACCGGTTTTCGCATGGTATCGCGTAAATCCGGAAGAGTTTATCGCAAAAGCAATTCGTATGATTAAGGAACAGAAAGCGAAAATGGTCGTAGAGAGCGTTTCTTATAATCATACGGAAGGCAAGTATGAAAGCGATATTTTCACATCAGACCGCAACGGCGACTTGTCAAGAGCGTTTCGAGCGAAAAAACACATTCAGGATTATGTGTTTACGGACGGTTACGCGAAAGACGGAAAGAGCGTGGAGCGGCGTTTCGCTGAGGACATGGAAAAGGCGGAGGAAGTATGCGTTTACGCGAAACTTCCCCGCGGCTTTGCGATTCCGACGCCAGTGGGAAATTACTCTCCTGACTGGGCGATTGCGTTCAACAACGGGATGGTAAAGCATATTTTCTTTATCGCGGAGACAAAAGGAACTATGGACAGTATGGAGATAAGACCGATTGAAAAGGCGAAAATAGACTGCGCGCAAAAACTGTTTAGTGAAATTTCAACAGGCGATGTGCGCTACGCCCATGTGAAAAATTACCATGACTTGTTGAATAAAATGGAAGAATTGAAATAATTTTCATGATTTCCATTTGTTTTCTCAATTTCATGCGAAGTCCGGCTTTCCGACGACGAAAACTTATCAAATTGAGAAAATGGAAACGGCGCAAGGAATCAAGGCCACGCTGTCAGACGCATTCGACTGAACGCGAAACGGTCGGTCCGGGAGATTATAGCAATCCGGCGAATATTTGCGGAACTTGTCTCCGGAAATGGTCAGGCCGCGCTTCTCCGCCTTTAGGCCTCAATCATAATTGGCAAGCCGTCCTTGGAGTGACAGCAGTTTTTCCGCCGCGCTATAGGGCAAATCCGACGTTTCGGAAATGGTCAGCGCCTTTCATCTGGGAATGGATTATTTATGAAACTTCAATTAACGCCTGTTGAAATTGCGGAA
This sequence comes from Oscillibacter sp., assembly GCA_017447005.1. Classification (GTDB taxonomy): domain Bacteria; phylum Bacillota; class Clostridia; order Oscillospirales; family Oscillospiraceae; genus Oscillibacter. The sequence goes on along the minus strand of JAFSOM010000623.1, from coordinate 24,528 downwards.
AATTTCAGCAGTATTCTTTTCCATCAAACTGAGCGTTTATGATTATCCAAAAACACAACCGTGGCGTCTCTATTTTGAGACTGCCCCGGTTAAATATACGATTCTCCGAATCTAGGCGGAAAAATATCCCGCTTTTTCCTTAACGATAATAATCGGCGTCAGATAACGCCGCGATTCAAAATACCAGTTGCGCGAGAAGCATATAAGCGACCGTGCCAATAACCACGCTAAAAATCGTATTTCTCTTCCAAAGATACGTCCCGCTGACGACGAACAGCGCGATAAACTCCGGCGCCGCGTGCGGAGCCTCAATCAGGGACACGTCTTTGAGGCAATAGACAATCAGCAGTCCCATCGCCGTATAGGGAACGACTTTGCCAAGGTATACGATATAATCCGGAATCTTTTCCCCGCGTCCAAAAATCAATACCGGAAGAATCCTTGTCGCCAGCGTTACGATTCCCATGACCAAAATGATGATGAGCGCGTGTCGGTAGTCAGTCATTGCCAAAGCCTCCGTCCGATTCGATTTGACCGCGCATAACGGTCAACGTTCCGATAATGATAATCATTGCCGGTATCAGAAACAAATCCCGTCCGAAAAGAATCCGACAAACCAGCGTGGCCGTCAAGCCCAGTACGGCGGGGATATGGCTCCGCGAGTCTATCCACTGCTGAATAAACACGGTCGTAAACAAGGCCGTCATTGCAAAGTCAATGCCCGTGGAGTTAAAGTTCAGCAACGCGCCCAGCCACCCGCCTAAAAAGGAACCGGCGACCCACGATGTCTGGTTGAATAGAGTGACCAGCAAACGGTAGGCGCTCCGGTTTACGCCCGGCGGAACGCTATCCCGGCTCAACATAGCGTATGTTTCGTCGCACAGCGCGTAATACAGATACCACTTTTGACGCCCTTCGCTCCGGTAGCGGTCTATCATGGAGATACTAAAAAAAATGTGCCGCGCAGCCACTATAAAGGCGGTAACTGCGGCCATAACGGGAGAGCCGCCCGCGAATAAGGAGACGCTGACAAATTGCACTGTCCCGCTGAAAATGACAATACCGGAAAGCGACGACCACAGCGGCCCGAATCCGTGTTTTTCCATGAGAATGCCATAGCCGACGCCAAGCGCGATAAATGTCGCCATGATAGGGAAAGACGTATGCAAAGCCGCCGCCGCGTCCCGTTTTGTGATGTTCCATGTTTTCCGTGCCATATAAGCCCTCCGCACTACCTTTCAAGAGTCGGTTCGCTCTCTTTACCTCAAAAATTTGGAAATTGGTTTAAAAACATTCCATATTTCGCCACAAAAAATTCGCAATTCTTTTACAACGACTTTGTTTCATCGCTTCTAAGGCTTCCAAAAGAATCCGAACCACTTGCGTTTTACGCGCACATAACGGGGAAACGCGTCATAAGCTAATCTCGCCCTTTCCCGCTTCGCTAGCCATACTTTACCACATTTTCCGCGCAGTGTCTATAGTTTTTTCGACAATTTCCGCGTCAATGAAAAGTCTTCCCCTTTGGAGGAGGGTAGCGCGGGCGCTGGGAGGGGCAGTTTCACGCTTTCCTAAGAAACGCTTTACAATATTTCGAAAAGAGCTTGTATTTACGCGTTTTATCGTGTAAAATGCTTGCATAATGCCGCCGCTTGCAAAGCCGCGCACGGAAAGGGGCGATGTTGAATGAAACGTAATCAGAAACTCGCGGAACCGTATAAACGGAGATACTCCAACCCAAAGCTGTCCCATGCCTACAGGCCGTCCCATACTTACAGGAGGACGAATAGGCGGCGAACTTTTCCGTTAGTGAGTATAGTTTCGCTGCTTGGGTCAATTTTACTTTTGACCCTTGCGGCTCGCACAGAATCGGGGCGAGCCTTTCTGAAATACGCGGGGGAGATGACGGAGGATATGCCGTTTATCTCTAAAATTGTCAAATTTCCGCGTGAAACGCGTGAAACGGAGGAAACCGCGTTTCCTGATTCCGAAAACCGCGTTCTTGCGGACGAAAAAAAAGACGCGGCGGTTCCGGAAACTCTGACGCCATTTCCCGAATCGGGCGAACAGGGGGAAGAATACGCGTCGGCTCCCGCATTTGAAGAGCGGGAAAGCCCTTCCCCAGAGGCTGAAACGACCTTCCCTCTGAATTATTCCGCGTATTTTCCTCAAAGCGTTGAAATTCAAGACGACCGCCTGACGCTGCGCGGCATTCCGGAGCGGGACGAATATCGGTATGTAATGCTTCAACTCAACGCTCAGGACGGAACGGAAGCGTATCAGACGCAGGAAGGCCGCAATGCGAACGGAGAGGTTTCTTTTTCCTTGCAAAGCGTCGGAACGCAGTCACAAGACGCTGTCAACCGTTTTCAAATGCGCATGTATTCCAATTCGGAGGAGTACGGAAGTTACGCAGGGTTTCTGGAACTGCCTGTAGAGAAAACGGAGTCCGGTTGGCGCTTCGCGGCGTCTCCCGCTTATCGCCGCAACCGCCTGTTTGCGCAGGATGAGCGCAATGACGCGAACGCTTTGGCCTATTATCTGAAACCCTCCAAACAAATTCAATCAGATAATGTCGCCATTCAAGAGGCCGCCAGACAAATCGCCTCCAGCGCTGTCGACATGTACGACAAGGCCCTGCTGATTCATGATTGGGTGTCCGCCAATCTCTATTATGATAAAGACGCGTTTTATGGAAGAACGGACAGCGTCGATAATTCCGCAGTCGGCGCATGGAACGCCCGCCGGGGAGTGTGCGAGGGCTATGCGAATCTGACGTGCGCGTTGCTCAGAGCGGCGGGGATTCCCGCCAAAACGGTCAGCGGGTATGCGCTGGGAATCAGCGGCGGCGACGAATTCCCGGAAGGCGTCCTTCAAGGCGGAGGAGACGCCAACCACGCATGGAATGAGGCTTTTGTCAACGGAAGATGGATAGTTCTGGATACGACGTGGGACAGCGGCAACAGCTACGAATATGGGGAGATTACGGAAAGCGACGGATGTAAAAGTCATCGCTATTTTGATTCCAGCCTTGAACTGCTGGCGCAGGACCATGCGGTGATGGACAGCGACAACTACCATGAGATTTTCCTGTATTACGGCAATGCGCGGATGGAAACGGAACGCGGATGGAAAGCGTTCAGCGAAAATAATCTGGCTCCTTACGAAAAGGATGGGCATATGATGGCTCCCCTTGGCGCAATCATGGAGGAAATGGGCGGCGTCTGTGAGTGGGACAGAAAGCCGGGATATTATGACAGGTTAGACTGTAGAGTCAACGGACATTATTTGCAACTCTGGCCGACGCAAAAAAGGCTGATACTTGACGCTTTCGTTGGTCAAGAGGCAATAGAGCTTGCCTTCGACGTGGCTCCCGAAATTGTGGAGGGGTATGTCATGACGCAAATTGATTTGACGCTTTCCTCCGTTGAGTGCGAGGTCTTTTGGGATGAAAGCCGCGGGCGGCTTGTTATTGGCTATCTTACTTGAAACGCGTCAATGGATTGCCCTTTCCCCCTTCGCAGGAAAGCGGCGCGCCGCATCGGATGGAGGCGAAAACCGCAACTTGCCAACGATTGCCGCACGCATACGAATGCGGAAGGCATGGAGAAATTTTCTTGACAAAGCTGGAACATGCTGTTATACTAAAAATAGAGTTTTTTGGATTTTACGTCAGCCTTTCAAGTTTAGAGGCCGCATTCAAAGGCGGACGCGTGAATTTTAGCGTCAAGAAGGCGCAAATGCTGGATTACAGCGTTAAAGCGTTCAATAAAACGGCAATGCGGATTCTTCAGCGCCCTTATTTGTCCTTATTCCATAGGCCGCGGGAAAACGCCTCTCCGCTTTCGATGTCATGAAAAACGCGGGAAAATTAACGCGTTCAGGGATTCATCCGACGAAATGGCGCGTCAAACAGGATAAGCCGACCAAAACGCGCTTTATTAGGCGTAATCGCTTTGTTTCAGTCTTCTTCCATCCGTTGAGCGACTGGGCGTTAGAATCTTTCATCGCAGCGCCGATGATTTTAATTGCCGTCCGACTTCTTACCCGCCTTCCGTTCGGGAAGCGACTTTATGGAAAGGAGTGACTCCCAATATGCCCAATCGGAAAGTTGCGGTTTTTATCGGGATTGGAAAAGTCGGTATCCAAATTTTGCGGACTGTTGAGAAAAAAGTCAACCGTAAGTCAAATCAATTCCAATTTCTGGGCGTAGATTGCGCGTCGCCGTCTGACGACAATTTGACGCTGTGGGAACAGGAAAATTTCTTCAGTTTGGACTTCTCCGACGCGCTGAAAGAAATCGACAACCCTGAAACGGCAAAGGAGGAGGCCTTTTCATGGCTGAATCCAAATTTGACTGCCGCGTCCCCGGAGCGTGAGCCGAAGGATACGCGGCAGGCGGCCCGATTCTCTCTGATGCGAAAATCGCATGAATTTTACGAAACGCTGGAATCCCTCCTGAAAAACGTCAGGGACGGGGACAAAAACAATCCTGTGAATATTTTTATAATTGCCGGATTGAGCGACGAAACTGGCTCAGGCTGTTTTCTGGACATATGCTATCTTACGCGTAATCTCATCGAACAGGATAAGCGCGTCACGCTTTTTGGGTGCTTTGTCCTTCCGAATGACCGCTCCGAGCCTGAACAGCGGACGCGGAACAGTTACGCCGCCATGCGGGAATTGGAATACTGCATGAATTTCCCCAGCAACGGCGGCGGCTTTCGTCAGGCCTATCAGAATCTGGAGGTTGACTGGAACCAAGCGCCGGTAGATTTTTGCTTTCTGGTGGCCGCCGAACCGGAAACGGATTCGACGGCGGAATCCGTTTCCTCTCTGCTGGTAAATCTTCCGGCGAATCCGGAAGACGGTCGGCCTTTCCTCTTGAAAAAGCCGTCGGCGGACTGCAAATATTACGCTGTGGGCTTTGGGGAATGCGCCCTCATGGAATGGGCGCGGGGCTATCTGTCCGCGAACTGGAAAAGACGCTTGACGGAGCGTTTCCAAAAACTCCGCAACGCCTCCAAGAACAACGCTTCCGACGCGCTGGCGTTTCTATGCGCGGCTTTGGACGACCGCGCCTATAGCGGCGCCTATACGAAAGAAGACCTTTTAAACGCGCTTCGCCGGGATATTCGGAACGGCGCGGAAATCGCGGGCATCGATTTTCCTCAAAGAGAAGGAAAAAATCCGTTCCTCGGCTTTTTGAGACGCAGTAAGGAGGAGAACAGTCAAAAAGGCGGAGGCGATTTCCGCGGACAAGCCAAGGAAATCATGCGAGCGAACGCCGACCGCATGACAGATGGGCAAGAGGATGCCGCGCTTTTGAATCGCATACGGGGAGCGGCGGAAACTATGGCCTTGAGCAAAGGCTTGTTTGAAGTCACAGCCGTCATGCGTTCCGGCGATTCGTCCCCGGAGACCGTTTCAAAACTGATTGACGCTTTGCTCAAAAGCGTGTCGGCGCCCAGCGGGGAAAGAAACGCCGCTTCCGAACCCAAGAAGGAGAGGGCGGACGCCGACGACATGGAAAATCTGCGCAATCAAACGGAAGAGCTTTTGAAACGGACGCTGGAGACGCTGAAAACGCAAATGAATGAGGAATCCAAGCGTTACGACCGTTTGAATGACATTCTGAATCGCATTCCGAAACTGTTGCGGGAGGACAGCGACGCAGGCAATTTTTCCGCCGAAGAGTTTCCCGGCTTTGAGCGCCTTCCCGAATTTCTGGACGCCGAACTGGAAAAAGCTGACATTGACGGCGCGCTCAACCGCTTGTTTCGGAATCTTTGGAAAAATAAGAAGTGGCGAAGCGAACCGGAGGAGGCCATTCCGGACTGGTTGAAACAATTCCTTGCGAAGTTTGAAAAAAAGCGTTCTCCCGCGGAGCGCTTGACTGCTGACGAATTGTTCCAGCGTTATTTCTCTTATAAGAACTTTCAGGAAGCGAAGGAATCCAAGGAAGCGCCCCCCCCTTCCCCCTATCAGGCTATCTTAAATGAGTTTCTAAAAAAGCGCATGGAACGCACGAAACTTCTGTTTCCTCTGTCCGACGAGGCCGGCGACGGAACCCGGTTGGACTGCGTGTCGTTTCCTTCCAATGGGGTCGCTCTCAAAACGAACTGCGCGGCGCGCTTTCCCGAATCCGTTTCACTGAAAAGCGCGGAGCCGGATAAGTTCCTCTTTTTGAAGTTCCGCGCAGTGTCCTTGCGCGACTACCAATTTTGTAAGGAATACGAGGAAAAATTCTCCGAAGAGCGCTCTCCCGGACTGTATCTCTATGAGGGAGAGCGAGACGCGGGGCCTTGCCAAATTTGGAAACGTCTTCCGCGCATTGCGCTCAACATCTCCGAACGGAGCGCGCTTGACGAAATGCGGAATCTCTGTGACAATGCGCTCGACTGCGAAGTTTTGCGGGCGGATGGCGTTATCTGTCAACCGGACAATGACAGTCCTTTGTTGAGGAATCCGGCCTTATTCGCAATTCGCTGGCTTTGGAACACTATCCAACAATATCCAAAATCGCTTGAGGAAACGTGTCTGATTCCCATGAAAGAGACCGACTGCTGTCTGCGCGCCGATATGGAAGAGGCGGAGTTGGATTTTCCAAGCCTCCTTTATCGCGCCCCGGTTTATCAGGATAAAATTAAAAGCTCCCTGAAAGAACGCCATGCCCTTTACGAAAAAATCCTGCAAGAGATTCAAGACAAGGCGGAGCGAAGCGATTCGGGAGAAATAGCGGAACGTCCGCAAACGGAAAGAGGCGAGACCAATGACTTTTGACTTTTTCGGCAATGGTTTAAGCGTAGCCTATGCGGGCGGCTTTTCGGGAGGCTCCGGCGGGTTCTCCGGAAACTCCGGCGGCTTTTCGAGAGGCTCCAGCGGCAGCTTTTCGGGAGGTTCCGGCGGGTTCTCCGGAAACTCCGGCGGCGGCTTTTCGGGAGGTTCCGGCGGGAGAGGCTTTTCCTCAAACTCCGGCGGGCGAAAAAACAGGGGTTCCGGCTCTCCCGGACGGAAATCCGTTGTTCGCGGAACGCGTGAGGTCTATTGGCGCGTATTGTTGACTTCCATGCTTTTGGGCCTGCTTTTCGCGGTGCTTTTTGGGCGTCCTCTATACGTCAATCTCGTGAATGACTGGCCCCGCAGTCTTTTGATAGGACTGTTGTTTAGTCTGCTGACCTTCTTTCTGTCCGTTTTGGCGGCTATTTTCGGAAACCTTTCCCCCGTCTTTGCCGGACATCTCCTGACCAGCGGAAAACATCCCGCTATGCAGGCTCTCTCCATTGCGGCTCTTTCCGTAGTCGTTCTACTTGTCGCCGCCCTTTTTCAGTGGATTTACAGTCTCAGTCCGATTTTACGGTTGAGCGAACCGACCGCTTTCGTCTTCCTTATCGACGATTCCTCCTCCATGTACGGCAATGACAGACAGAACGCCCGTTACGCCGCCATAGAAAGCGTTCTGGAAAAACAGAGCGACGATTTCCCATTCATGATTTACAGCTTTACCGGCGAGGCGGACGCCCTGCGCGATATGGGGCCAAGCGCCGACATCCACGCGGAAATTGCCGCTTTGACGAGAGACGGATACGGCGGCACAACCGATATTCCGACAGCGTTAAATCAGGCTATCACGGATTACGAAAACGGGGTATGGCAGGGCGGCGCGGTTCCCAAAGTCATCCTGCTTTCGGACGGCGACTCCTATTGGAACAATCTTGACGACATTCTGAACCGCTACAATCAGGCGGGCGTGAGCGTCAGCGCGGTGGGGTTCGGCTCCGCGAACAAGGGGAAGATGACGGAAATCGCCGAGCGTACCGGAGGCATCTATGTCTATGCCAACAATGTTTCCGACTTGAGAGACGCTATGACAAAGGCGTCCGTGAGCGTCGCTTCCAGAGACCTGATTTCCGTCCGCCGCCCTGTAGCCAGTTCGTTGGCGAACATCGGACTGGGATTCCTGAGAATCCTGTTCCTCTCCGTCTTGGGACTCCTGATAAGCCTTGCGGCGGTGATGGCCTACGGAGACGCTTCCGGCGATTTTTGGATTTGCGTCCTTACGTCTACAATTCCGTCCGCGCTGGGCGCCATTGCCATGGAGTATTGCACCAGTACGCTGCATATCTCCGACAGCGTGATGTCCGTCATTTTATGGGTTCTTCTTTCCGCGCTGGTCGTCTGGCACATCACGCTGAGACGCAACAACGGAACATGGTATCCCGGAGATTGGAAAGATAATAACCGGAAAGCGAGTGGCGGAACGCCGGGACAGGCTCCCAAGACCAACAACGCCCAGCGCCGCGGCAAGGGATTCTGACGGTTTCGCGCTAAAACCGCCCCGGACGTTGCGGGACTGCGCGAACGGCTTTACGATATGCCGAAACCTTCTGTCAGGGGACAGTCGCGCTCCGTTTGAGAGATTTTAAACGTAACTGTTCATCAGCGAATTTTAAACCTCAACAGCGGTATGCGTAAAGTTTTCATTGGCAAGTGAAAAAGTCATATAAAATTTGCCCTCATCCGGCGCTGCGCGCCACCTTCCCCCGTTACCGGGGGGAAGGCCAGACCCGCAACGTTTCTATGAAATTTTACAGAAAACCGCCTGTGCGGGAAATTTTAAACGCAAACGCTTTCAATCTTACCCTTCCCCCGTTCCGGGGGAAGGTGGCGCGCAGCGCCGGATGAGGGCGGAATTTGATTGCGCGCAATATGCCAATGGTTCCTGCACGCATACCTCAACGGCGCCGCGCTGTGAAAAATCTTGACAATACGACAGTTTCCATGCTATACTTGAAGAAATCGCATATACGCATATAAAGGAATTAGACAGGCCGGGACGCTTTTCCGCTCCCATTTGCGCGGATATATCCTTTCTCTGTCGAATTTTCAGCAATCCGTTCCGGTTTTGACGATTTGTACCAAAAACCGCGCTTTTCGCTTCAGGGGGATGCGGAAAGCGCATGTCTTGAAATGGGGGATGCAATGATGGACTGTCCGCGAAAGCTCAAAAAAGCGCTATGCCTTGCGCTTCTTTTGTTGGTCTTATGCCCGACGACATTCGCAACGCAGTCGGGAACCGACGCGGACGCGCATAAAATTGTCATTGCGCTTGACGCTAGCAAATCCATGACCGTCGAGTTCACGAAAAACGGACAAAGAGTTCCGCCCACAGACCCTAAGCCGGACGAGCTTCGGTTTAAAGCAATTCGGCAATTTCTCGCCTCACTTCCGGAGCGCGGATATTATCTTGGCTGGGTGGTGTTCTCCACAACGATTGACTACTTCGAGCCGGTTCAGGAAATTCGTAGCCAAGCCGATAAGGACGCTTTTTTGACGCGTATGGAAAGCGCTTCCGAGAAAGCCGACGGGCAATATACGAACATCCCCGCCGCGCTGGAAAAATCTGTCGAACTCCTTTTGGAAGGTAAGAACGCGCCCTCTTCGGCGGAAGGTTCCGTGCTGTTCCTCAGCGACGGCAATACGGATCCGATTCCCCCCTCGTCCAAAACGAAAGACGAGGCCTTGAAGAAAGCCCGCGATTCCGGAATCCGGATTTTCAGCATGTGCCTGAATGTCAGCGGCGCCGCCGAGCCGGACGAATTGGCGGACATTACCAACAGAGGCGCCGACGGAGGCCTGTTTGAAGAAATCACCAGCATGGACAAATTGAAAGAAGTTCTCCTAGGCGACTTTTACGAAAAGATGGCTAGCAAGCGCTCTTTCAAAATTCCCAATGTCAAGGCCGACGAGAGCGGATACGCAAGTCAAGCGTTTACTGTGCCCGGCTTCGGCGTGAAGGATGTCACCATTGACATTGCCGGTCATGTCAGCGAGCTTTGGCTGACCGACAGCGAGAACAATAAATATCCGCAGGAACCCCAAGACGAAGAATGGGCTGTCGCGCATCTTCCGAACGGCGCGAAACCGGGAAAGTGGATTCTTCATATTTACGGCGATAAGAACGCGGAATTCACAGTAAAGTTCTCTTATGACGATAAATTGAAGGTCTCTCTGTCCGTCCAACCCACGACGCTTTTCGCTGGGGACAACGCCGAAATTCTCCTGACGTTCAGCGATGAAACCGAAACCGCAAGTAAACCGGAACAGTATAAAGAGGGCTTTGAAGTCAGCCTTACAGCGAAAGACGAAAACGGCGTCCCGCTTACCAATGTCCCGGATATGGCTGTCGCCTCCGACGGACGGGGGTATGTTTCCAATTACGCCTTTTCCCAAGCGGGCGAATACGCGCTCTCCGCGTCCGTGACAATGTCCGTTGTCGATACGGAGCCTCCGTTGGAATTTCAAAGCAATGAGGGCCGCGATTTGCCTGTAACGGTTTCGCTTCCTCCCAATTCCCCGCCCCAACTGACGCGGAGCGCGGAAAGCTCCGATTCCGTCTGGCGCTTTCCGTGGAGTTCCTCTTACGAACGGCAAGTCGCCAATCTCGCTGAGGATAGGGAAGATAAAGAAAGCGAACTGCGCTATGAATTGGTCTCCCCTGAAAACGCCCAATTCGATTCGGAAACCCGCGCTTTGCGTATCGAACGCCTGTGGACCGGCGGCCCGTTTGCGTTCAGTCAGGAGACGGCCATTGTCTTCAACGTTACCGACAGTCAGGGACTGCCCTGCCAAGCGACGCTGACCGTAACAACGCGCAACCTATTGATGCCGTTCCTTATCGCCTTCGCGCTGGTCGCGTTCGCGGCTGTCGCTTTCCTGATTTACGGCGCCCTCAATCCTCCGTATTTTCACGGGGAAATTTCGGTCTCTTCCGAAATCAACGGACGTTTGCGAACCGCGCCGCCTATCGAGCCTTCGTCCGCGTCCAAGGGCAAGTTCCCCCTGTCCCGCTTTCAGGTCGATAATATTGGCTTGGACTACACCAAGTGTTTCTTTATCGCGCAGCGCGTCCGCAAGGGCCGCCGCCCATACATTATCCTGAAAACCAACCGAAAAGTTACCACAAGAAAGAAGAAAAAGTGCAAGAAGGTGGAGCTGACTGACGGCATTGAGCAGAGACTGTATTTGGGCGATGACCTGACGAAACAACTGAGAGTCAAATATGCCGCGAAAGCGCCGCAGGGGCCGCGTGGGAAACGACGCTGAATCCCCCCTTTCGTTTGCGCCGTCCGTCAACGCAACGGACGGCATGGGCAGAAACATCACGAGGAGGTTTGAAAGTGGCAACTTATTCTAAACTCCTGTTGAGCACCGGCGGGGGCATTATTTCCACCGGCCAGCAGGCGGAACAGACTCAGAATACGGCCAGTATCCTGATTGGACTGGGCGGCACCGGCGTGCACTGTATCCGCACTATCAAAACGCAGGTCTATGACCGCCTGAAGCCCGACAATCCGAATGACGCCGTCCCGGTTTACTCCCGAATCCGCTTCCTCGGCGTGGACAGCGCGAAAGCCAGTCAGAAAGGCTCTCTGACGCAGGACGCGAAGGAAACTGAAAAAAATAAGGCCAATAAGATTATGGATTTGTCGGAATCCGAATTTTTCTTCATTGGGAACAGCCATCTGTCCAAAATTTTCCGCAACGACCCCGGAAACGCCCGTTTCAAGGCGCTTCAAGACAGACGCGATTTGACATGGCTGCAATACGAGCAAATTGACGCGCCCAAAATTTCGGACGCCGGCGCCGGCGGCATTCGTCAAATCGGACGCTTTATGCTCATTGACAAGGCGGACGAGTTTGTCAGCAGATTGCAGTATGAAATCACGCAGGCGTCCATGGGCATGACCAATCCGAGCATCAATATCCACATCTTTTCCGGCTTGAGCGGCGGAACCGGGTCCGGTTGCTTCCTTGACGTGTGCTACCTCGCCGGAGACATCGCCAAAAGCATGGGCGGAACGCTTTTCGGATACTTTTTCCTCCCCGACGTGAACCTTTCCCCCATCCCTTATACTAATACGAACGTCCGCGATTTCATTCAGCAGAACGGCTACGCGTCCATGCAGGAACTGGACTATTGCATGAACTTGCAACGCAACGGCGGCGCCTTCAAGCAGACTTACAAGTCCAACCATGTGGTATCATGGGACAACGCGCCCGTTGATATGTGCCATCTCATCTGCGCGACCGACGAGCACCACGTGGCGATTAAAAACGCGTATGACTACGCAATGAACGTCACGGCGGAATATATCATGGACTTTCTCACCGCCTCCACCGCCTCCTTTGACCTCCAGCAGCACCTCTCGAACTATCAGACCATGATAGGCGTCGCCGACAACAAAAAAGACCGCGGCTATGTCATGAGCTACTGCATTATCGGCGCGTCGTGCGCGAGCGTTCCGTTGCGCGAAATCAATACGTATTTGGCTTCCCGCCTGTTCCACCAATTCTCCCGCGTCAGCGCCAATGTTCCGTCTCAAAGCGACGTGGAAGAGCTTGCTATCGCCGCGCTGGCAAGGGGCGCACATAGTCTGGAGGACATTTACGACGCGCTTTTCCGGGAAGTGCAGGCGGGCGCGGCGGATTCCTTTGAAGCCTATCCGAACGAATGGAAGTACGTCAAGCTGTACGGCATAGAGGATGTTATCCGCCATTACGCCGACCAGAGCGCGACAAAGATGGGCCTGTACGCCGTCAATGCCACCGCAATGATGGATGAAAAAACGGAGCGGTCTTTGATTGCGCGGCTGCGCAACGCGCTGAACGAAATTATCGCGGACATCCAAAAGGGTCCGACTTTCGCCTACCGCATGATTTCCGCTGGGGAAAAGGTGAACTTCCTGAACATTGTGCAGGGTCTGATTGACATCAATGAGGAAAAGCTGAATTTCGCGGCGAGCAATATCGACCAGAAAGAGGAGGAGTTCCTCACGGCGAAAGCCGATTTTGAAAACCGCATTAACTCTCCTTTCGGTAACGCCAGACGCTTCGGAACCTTTGAGGATTTTCTTCAGGCCAGAGAGGATTTCCGCTTGGAGGTCGAGGTTTACAACCACCTGAAAAAAATCCTGACAAAATTCCGGGAACAGATTAGCGAATGGGCCAGCGGATATTATATCCGTCTCAGCCGCGTAACGGAAACTTTAATCAACACGTTCGAGGAAAACCGTCTCGCGCTCTCCAACGCGGACTTTGAAAAGTCCATGAGCAGTTTTTCCACGCCCATGATGACGATTTCCGAGTTGAAACGCTCCCTTGACGCGGAAATTGAGCGTCTGGACATTCCCAATATGCTTCGGGACTTTATGACGCTCTTGCTCCGCAATGAGGAAGAATGGCTCTCCGAGGACGAAAGCCGCATTTCCAAACTGGTAACGGACTTCTTCCTAAAAGTCGCTTTCCAAGACTTCGCCAACAGAACCATTACAAAATTCCTGCGCGATAAGTATCAGGAAAAGACAAAACGTCCGATTGAGGACGGGGAGCTGTCCGAATTCATTTATAATGACTGGATGCTTCCGCTCACCAAAAACGCCCATCCTCTTTTCGACTGTGACAACAGCATCTGGAGCAGAACCGATACCGGACAGCTCGCTTTCCTCTCTTACCCGCAGAGTTCCGCGCCGATTAAAACCGCCGCCGAGAAAATGCACTTAAGCGGCTGGGATTTGAAGGAAAGCGCCTTGACGGACCGCATTTTTGTAATGTCCAGCGCTTGCGGAATCCCCTTGAGCGCCTATAACAAGTGTCCCGAATACGAACAAATGCTCTTTTCCGCCAGAACTCCCGGACGGCACTATTATGAGGGCAAACCCGTTGACGGACAGGACTTTAATAACTGGTGGGAACTTCCGTCTATTCGCCCCCAAAGCCTTTTGAGTCCGGAGGGGTTGCCTCCCGACCTCGCCAATTCTCTCAAAAATTCCAGAGGCCTCTATCAGCAGGCCCGAGACGCCGGCATTCTCAACGACGAGAGCAAATTTCTCGCCCCGGATGAGCATGAGCTTGAACGGAAGTTGCAGGAGTTTAACGATTTTGAAAAGGACATCTCCGAAATGGAGGCCGCCGACGAGCCTGCCCGGATTCCGCGCTTAAAAAATATGGCGGCGCGGATTGCCGAGACGGACGACCCCGCGCTGGTTCTTACCAAATGGTATTTGCCTCAGGATGGCAGACGCGGTCGGGGAGAGGAGAATATTATTGACCGCGTGCGGGAAGACCATTTCGTTTCCTCTCCGGCCTTCTTCCCCAGAGTGCGGCGGATTCTGGAAACCATTGAGCGGTTTCATATCCGCAGACAGGAACTCGTTGACTTCGCCAACGCCGCGGTAGATGAAATCGCGTTGAATGAAAAGCTCCGTCAGCTTGAGGAATGCGAAAAGGCTATGCAGGATTTGGAAGCCGCTAACGCCCCTGAACAGATGGAGGAATTGGACAAGCTGACGGAAAACGTCTTGGCGCTGGAAGCCCCCGCCTTGATTTATCTCCCGCAGAACGGCGAAATTTCCGGCAAAGAGCGTCTGTCGTCTTCTATCCTCGCCCCGAAAGTTCGGCGGATTCAGGAGAAATTGGAGCATTTCCATACCGGTAAGCGGGAACTCTCCGAACGCGCCGACGCCCTGAAACGGAACCTTCAAGAGATGGCCGAGAAGGAAAGCGCGTTGCGGGCGGAAGAGGCGCGCAGAAAGTTGGAGGAGACGAACCGCCTGCGCGAAGAGGCCAAGATGTTTGAGGACTTCTGCGACGCGCTCTTTACAGGCGTGCTGGCCATGAGCGGCAGTAAGATTACCTATACGACGGAGTTGGGCCGTGAGTACGTCCTGACGCAGGTCAGCGATAATTTCCCCTATTATAAAATTCCTGTCTATCAGGCTTATCTGTCCTTCCAGGCATTGGACGGCGAACGCAGGAGCGATATTCGTAAGGAATATCAGAAGGTCGTGGAAGAAGGCGGCGAACAGCTTCAGGAATGCGGACAGCGCATGAAATCGGAACTCAGCCTGACGAAGATGAAGGGCTGGAACAAGCAGGCCGAATCCGACACTTATCATGAAAAGTATGATGATATTTACAGCTTTTTGGAAAAGTTCCAGAAGTCTTTCAACACATTCCGCGAACTGTACGACATTGAGTGAGCGCCGCCGGGAATCATGACAACTGTTCCGAATGACGCGCAAGCGCCATTCGGAACGCTAAAGTCTTCTCTGGAAAGGAGACGGATTTTATATGACGCTCAACGCATCGGATTTGGTTCAGCAGTTCGAGAACCGTCTGCGGGAGCTTGACGACCCGGTCTCGGGACGCGCCGCAAAAGGAAAGCCGTTTTTTCCCATGATGGTCGCCCGGTTAGGCCCTTCCGCCAACAACGCGTGTCTTTTCTTGCGTAGAGAGTTGAGCCGCTTATGGCCGCAATACCGGGATGAAATCGCCTTTGTCAGCGCGGACTTGAATGGACAGATTCCGGAGTTCTCACGAATGGCGTCTAACGGCGACGTTTCCGATGAGAGCGTCAGCCGAATCGCCGCCAAGTTGTTCGACGCGAACAATACCCATTTTTTCAGCTATCAGAAGCTCCTGATATATTATGTCCTCAATACCAGCGACTTCCAGTCGGCGGACGATTTGCGGACATGGCTTTCCGTCGCCGGCTCCTTGAAAGTCGCCACAAAGTCCTCTGACACCGTCATGGATATGCTGATTTTGTTGCTCAACGAGGACAACGAGCATACGGAAATGGGCGCGCAAATTCGGGAGACGCTGGCCCATATGGATTCGGACGCCCTTCCTAAAATCCTGATTCTGAGCAATCGCCGCAACGACAACGGCATTGATTTGGACTGGCGCACGTGCCACTGTATCGCAGCCGCTACAATTGCGGTCTCTAATCAGGAAAATTCCACAGTGGTGACGGACTTTTTCCGGCCCGGTTTCTTTACGGTCAGTTATGTCCGCGCTGAAAAGCCCTTTGCGGCTATCAGCCAACTATGCGTCAATACCATGCTGGAGCACATCAGCAATTTAATGCCGGAAGAGTCCGTGGGAAATCTGTTTCAGGAGCCGGAGCGCCTGTCGCAGAGGCTGGGACTGTCCCCGGACGCTACGTTTTCCTTCCTTGACGAATACGTGGAAAACTCCATCAACGCGTTTATTCCGGACGGGGAGGCCTTGAACGAATTTTTAAGCCTTTTCCCGATACGCGAGCCGTCCCCCGAATTGTATGCGGAACTTCTCTCCGAAACGTCCGCGAAACGCTTTAATGATATGACATTCGGCGCATGGGACTGCTATTTGGAAACGATTGTGAAAAAGGCGAGGGATGCGGCGCTCCACGACGCCAAAGGAATCTCAGACTGGCGTCGTCAGTACGGCGACCTGTTGCGGCAAGAGTTTACCGCAGTCGAGCTGGAATATCTCTCCGAGCGCGTGGCGAAAATACGAAGAAACTTCATGCGCCCTTCACGTCCGCTGACCGCCGAAAAGCCCATCCGAATTGACGCGAAAAAACGCCTCTGTTTTCTGCTCTCGCAGGATGAGCACGTTATCGACAGCTTGTGCGATGAAATCAAGACGCTGGGCGAACAGGCCCGCATATGCCTTCAAACTTGGGACGCCCTTCTAAAATCTCAGAAAAACCTGCACCTGATTCAAGAAGAGGACCAGAATTTTATCAGCTATTATAAAAAGCCCCTGACGGAGTATTTTTTTAGAAACGCGGAAAATCTGCGAATGGAAATCCGCAAAATTCTGGACGTTCGCTCCCTGAAGCTCTTCTTCCAGCGCACGATGGACCATCTTTTCGCCTATGAAAACCTTGGTCACGTTTTCTCCAATTCCTTTGGGGATGTCGGCGCGGTGCAGGACGAGCAGACGCGGCGCAAGCTCAACAGTCCTGACATTCCGCTTTACCTGAGCCTGAATTTCTCCTTGGGCGCTCCCGTTTACTCCTTCCTCCTGCTCAAAGTGGACAACAGCGACCATAAATCCCTGTACCATAACCTCAAATCCTACTTTTCCTCTGAAACTTTCTTCTATGATACCGGAAGCGACAGCGCGGCGGAAGTTCTGAATATCTTCCGCGTGAATCCGGATCAGCTTCTTTAATCGGAGGGCTTGCTTATGAAATATCTTTACCGGATAGGCGAGCCGGCGTACTATGCCACCAACTTGACATGGGATTCGTCGCGGGGCAGTTTGGAATGGCGCAGCGGACGCGGACAGGACGTTTTGATTGTACAAACCGCTTTTGGAGTGAATCCCATTGCGGAAATGGACGCCATTTGCAAGGAAATGGAGGGAATTGACCTTCGTTTCAGCGCCTTTTATCCGCTCAGGCCAAAGCTCTCCGTCCGCTTTGTCAACGCCAAACAGGGCGCCACCGGCTGTCCCGGAAACGGAGAGGCTTGCACGTATACCATTTTTCCCTGCGTTGCGAATGAAGAAACCGACGAGTGCGTTATATACGCGCCCGCACAGGAACAGCGCGTTTCCTCTCCCGTCTGCCATGTGCCTCTGCGCGTGGCTCTGGAAGTCTCTCAGGATATGTGGATTCAAAAATTTCTGTGGCATACGCGGGAAATTCCAAGCGGATTCTATTGCATTCGCTTCATCACCCCCTGCGGCGAAAATTATCAGGACGGCTTTCTGGAATATAAAATCGGAGACTACCTGATTCCTATTACAAGGAAAATGTTTGAGAGCCATGCAATTTATATCCATACGGATATAAAGCCCGTTGTCATTCCGCGCACGAACGCCGTGACGCTCATAGAGCCGCCGCGCAAGCCGCCCGCGACGCGCTCAAAACGCGGATTTTAGGACGCTTTTCAAAGAAAGGGGACGCTTATGAATTTTGAATTTACCTGTCCCTATTGCTTCCGGCTTATCAAAGACACGGATGTTCTCTTCCGTTCGGACAAGGTGACGTTCCCGCCTGAAAAGGAGCGGGACGCGAACACATTTCTGTCCATCGATACTCCCGTTTCCATGGAAGCGCTGCGCGAAGAGGCGGATAGTCTGCTCCCCGACGATTATGAAACATGGGACGAATTTATGGACGTGTACGGGGGCGAGGACAAGGAGGAGATTCTGCGTCAGCGCGACGAGATTTTAAACCGCAACAACTACAACGGCGTTGCGGTGGAAATCGGTGAGCCAGAGGAGGACGATTCCAGCTTTTTCGACGTGGTGGAGCATGACCCAGTTTATGAAAATTTCTGGAGACGCTTTACCGAAGATGATATGGGAAGCGTGACCGGAAACGCCCCGTTGAACATTGACAAAGTCACGACGGAGCGAAACCCGTTTGACACTGATTTGCAGGAACGTTCTTATAAAAGGAAACTCCTTGACCCCAAAAATCCCGCACACCGCAAATATTTGATACGACAGGACGGAGGCACGTCTACGCCTTCCAATACGGGGGAAGAGTATTTCGTGCGGGACGGGGACGGCATGGTCAAAATGGTTCAGCTTACCGATTCCGCGTTCCGCGACTGCGATACCCGGGTCTGTCCCCACTGTCATAACCCGCTTCCCGACAATTACGGAAAGCACAAGGTGAAATTTATCGTTTTAGTCGGAATTTCCGGCTCCGGAAAGACCGTCTATATCTCCCAGTTATTGCGGGATATGCGCTCCTATGTGCAAAAGGTCGGCCTTTCGGCGATGGTGAACAGCCGGAGCGTGCGCTTGTTTGGAGACGATAACCCTGTCAGAGCCGGCGTAGCGTTGCCGAAAAGTACGCTTAGCCATCGTTTCGAGCAACCCCTGTTCTACGAACTGACGCATTCCGAGGGAAAACGGAGAGTTACGGAAACGCTGGTGATGTATGACGTAGCGGGAGAAAATTTTAAGGATAAAAAGCGATTGTCCAAATTCGCGCCTTTCATTAAGCATGCCCATGGGCTGATTTTACTGATTGACCCGGAACAGTTGGAATCCGTGAAGAAGGGAATTGACAACGACCGCGACCTTGTGGAGCCGGCGACCGTTCTGGACGAGAGTTACCATTTGATTACGGAATCGCAGTCCAGCGATGAAAAATGTTCCACGCCTGTGGCCATCTGTCTGTCTAAAATAGATGAAATCCAGTGGCTTTTTGACTCTTTCGACCCGGAGTTGTGGAATCTGCTGATACAGGACGTGGAGAGCGTTCCCGACATTAACGGCTATTCCCTGCCTGTTTTTAACGCGCATCAGTTCAACCCAATTTTTGAAAAACTCCTCGCTTTTTTCAAAAAACAGGATATGCCCTTAGCTATGCTCATGCACCAGAATTTCGCCAGCTATAAGTATTTCGCCTTCTCCGCGTTGGGCTGTCCCGTCAAGAAGGGAGAAGCGCAAGACCCTCATGCCAAAAAGGGCGTTATGATAGATAACGTGGACTATCCTGTCGGGCCTGTCGTTCCCAAACGCATTGAGGAGCCGTTGCTTTGGCTGCTCCATGAGTTTGGCTATATCGGCGAAAACGAGCCGATTGTTGACCCGGATTCCCAGATTCGGATTCCGTGCGAGCGTTGCGGCTCCGAGAAAACGGAACTTTTGCCGGAAGATGAGCGGGAGTTCATTATCAAAGAGGGCTGGTTCCGACGCAGAAAGGAAATTAGAAATCTTTTCTGCGCGCAGTGCGGGCATACATGGTATGACGCGAGAGCGGACGCGGGAGGGATGCGGGATGACTAACGTCTATCAATGCTGCTATACGAACGCGGAACGGAGCGTAGCCGGAAAAGTCCGCGATTCCGGCTGGGATTTCGTCAATGTCTCAAAGGACATTCCCGGCGCCGCTATGCGGACTTGTCAGAGCATACAAAAACGCTACAGCGATATGCTGGGCGATATGCGGGACGAGCGGGGACAGGCTATTCGGGACTTTTACGAAATTGTCGGCAACAGCTCCTATTTGTTCGTTACGCGCACCCGTTACGGCTTGCTAGACCGCGTCGGGCGTCCGAATCTCTTTTCCCACGCCTTTATTTTTCCGGCGAAAAGCGCCGCGCCTTCTCCCGAACGCTTCCTCTACCCCGATTTCAAGGCGTCCATCGAGGAAACAAGCGACTGTCAGCCGCAGATTTTGGGCGCTCCCGATTCTCTTGCGGAGGCTATCGCTAATGCCGGTCTCGGCTCGCGGGAACATTACGCGGCGCTTATTCAGTGCGCGTATCTCAACATGGCCGCTCAGTTGCCGCAACCGTTGATTTCAGCGCCCGCGTCTCTCCGCGACGCCCCGCTCTATATCCAGTACGACGGTACGCCCGAACAGTTTCAGCAGTCGCTTCGATGCGTCTACAGCGCCTTTCCGTACTATCTGCGCGCACGTTTGAGCGCTTCCGTCTACGCTTCCGCACGGAACGCCGCCGACGCAAAGCGGAATTTGATTTTTACTGCGGACGCGAAAGCGCAAGGCGGCTTTTACTTTATCCTTCCTAAGCCGGGACATCCCGATTCCTGCGAGAATAACGTCGTCAGCGGGCTGAACGTAAGGTCTGCCGACATTATCGGGAATAGTTATATCAGCTATGCCGCCCGCTATCTTGAGCCGGAGTTGTTCGCGCCGTTTTTCGAGGGGCTGGACGCTTGCGCGAAAGCCTTGGGAGACGCCGACGCTTCCAATGACCGGGTATTGAACATTGCGTGGAAACACTTCTGGAATCCGGATACGTTGCAATGGGACGCGAAACGCTGGGACAGAAACGCTGGAAAGTTCTCTCTCCGTGAGGACATTCCCCACGATGAATTAAAGCGGCTATTGAGCAACATCCTCTCATGTGAAATCTATTCCGGCGGCTTGGCCTCTCTTGCGCTCCAAATTCTGGAAACGGTCGGCGAAGGCAACCTGACGGACAATCTGCGGGAGAAATGGAAAAAGTATCAGTCCCGCGTGGAATCGGATGAAGCCGCATCTGACGCGGATTCGCCGAAAGCGGTCGAAACGTCCGCTGTCGTCGTGAATCCTAAGGAAGCCCTGAAACGTCTGTTGAACATTCCGCTGTTTAAAACGTCAAATCAGACGTTGGAAGAGACGTTTAGCAAGTATTCCCAAACGCCTGAAGTTCTGGTCAGTTACTGCGACGCGCTCTTTAAATTAGAGCCTGTATCGTGGGATTCGCTCAGGGGGGCGCGTCTGGCGATAAAGTTCATTCCGGAGCCGAACGGTTTGGATAATCGTCTGTACGCGATAGCCAATGACATATACTGCGCGGATATTATGATTGGCAATAATCCCGCATGGGCGTTGCGCGAATACGAACAGGCGGCGCGTATGGTTGTGAAGGACCCGCACGAGTTGCGGTCGCTTTTGGACAGTATGCGGTCGCTCTATTGGGACGCTTTCGAGTGGAATAAATTTGACTTTCACAAGGCGGACGAATACAGGTTTTTTCGCATTGAAGGCCAAGAAAACGCGGCGTTCTCTTTATTGGCCCTCGAAGAACAATACATTCCGGGAGACGAGTCAGCCTTCCTGTGGAAAGTCCATCAATATTTTATGGGTTTGGAAGGGAAGGTTCCTCCCGCGGAGCGGATAACCATTCTCAAAAAACTTTGCGTTCGTTTGACAAAAGAGCGATACGCGCCATTACTATATGAGGACTGGGTTCAATGGGCCTCGTATGTCAATGTAGGCAAAGGCTATATCGACGTTCTTTGTCGTCTCTATGACGCCCTCAATCCGTTCGACGTTTCCAAACTTTTAGAGGCCTGCGTTCTTTTCAGCAGATGGAGCGTGTTCTGGAATCCGGAAGGATTAAGCAAAGAGGAAAGAATGCGCATGATAATGCGTGTGGAATCCTCCTGCATTCAAAATGACTATAAAACCCCCGTACCGCTGGATTTGTGGCTTTTCATCGGCGCGCAAATCTGCAAGAATCCCTTTGAGATATTTGACTATCTTTTTGACGCTTACAAACAGGGCGCGTTTAAGAAGGAACCCGCTATTTTTCGACAGAATGCGGCGGAAGTTGTCCGCTCCAGTATGCTTTTTTCAAATATGAGCAGACAAGCGTGGAGTTATGCGGACAGCCCCGGAAAACGGAAACCACGTGTCATGGTGAAAAGGTGGCTGGAGGAATGGGCGAAACTATATCCGCCGCCTATCAGCTCTGCTCCTGTGAACTCGCCGCGGCGGACATCGCGCTGATTCCGACTATCCGCGAAAGGAGGCGCACGGAGAGGATATGCGACATTATTTCAGCGCGCTGTTCGCAAGCGGCGTCTATCGGCGGACAGGCGTCACGGAACCGGACGAGAACGGCGGACGAAGCCCGCTTTTGACGCACGCGCTGACCGGAAAGGAATACTTTTTACGACGCGTCTCCCTGCCCCCCGCCGAAACTCTGCGAACCTATGAGAGCCGCGTTCTTCATCCCCCGCGAAACGGCTTAGTCCTCTGGCCTGCGGATTTGATTCCGCTGTCGTCAGAGGACAAAAAAGAGTGCACGCTTTTCGCGGAGAACCGTTACGGCGTTCCCGGAGCGCGTAAGAGTCCGCCGGACGGCGCTTATGCGGCGGCGTTTCCGTCGGAATTTCTCTCCATGCGGGATTCGGGACGCGTGAGGCGTATACTCCGGCAAAACTGGCGGAGCGAGGAAGTCCGCCGCTTTGCCGTTCAACTCGTGAGACTGCTGGACCAACTCAATCAGGACGGATATTTTTATGCGGATTTCCACGTTTCGCGCTTCCTCTTCCGGAAAGACGGGCGCCTGATTTTGGATTACTCTCCGTTCGTCTGTTCCGGAAAAGAACTCCGGCGCGAGGACGGCTTGCGCCTGCCGCGGGCGTCGAACTGCTCGTATCCGGTGGAATTTGCGGATCCGTCCGTCATTCGCGGGATAACGCCCAACATCGACTTTGAATCGCAGAATTACCAGTTAAGCGCGTTTCTGTTCTTTCTTCTCTTTGGGCGTCTGGCCTACGACGGGCGTCTGCTCTCCGGACGCGCCGACGACGACGGCTGGTCCCACGAATTGAAGTTCAGAGATTACCACCGTAACCCTATTTTTATATTCGACCCGGAAGACCGGGAAAATTCCCCCGGCTACTTTGCGGAGGATTCGCATTTGGAGACTCTTTGGGAGGAACTGCCGCCGCCTATGCGGGAACTCTTTATACGCTCTCTGCGAAAGGAAAACGCGGAGCGTTCCATTCCTGCGGATAATCCCGGCGCCGGAGAATGGCTGGAAATCATGGAGCGGCTCGGATGGGCGTGAAATTGGGAGGCTTAACGGTATGCAGTCTGATTACCGGATTTGGCGACCGTCGAAACCGGACGCCATGCGGACGCGGGAAGATTATCCGGCTTTGCGTCGCAAAAAATGCGTTTCGTTGCGGCGGGGACTTCTTCTCTTGAAACGCCGCGAAGGACGGGACGCGTTTTTTGATACGGAGCGTTTTCGGAAAGCGTTGCTTTCCTACGGAGTGTCCGAACTGGAAACGGAGCAGGCTTGTCTGTTCAGCCGTTGCGGAGGAACGCGGCGAATCATGTCTGGCGAAGAACTGGACTGGACGGAGACGGACCGCCTGATTGCTAACGCAGTGCAGGAAACCGGACTGCGACGCGATACGGCGTTAAAATTGATGCGTCAATTCGCGCTTGTGTCGGGCTGTCGCATCCGTTACGGGCCTGCGCAAGATTCGGCGCGTGTTCCGACGGCGTATCCGTCCTCCCTGTGGCTGTCCAACGAGACGCTCTCCGCGTTTGAATCCGCCTTGGAAACGTGGAACCCGGAAGACGGGAACCTTGCGCCAGAATTGATGGAATCGGTCGAACGCTGGGCGTCCGCCGGAATCCCGAAGGCGCAATGGCTGTTGGGGACTTATCTTTTGCGGCGTTTTGCATGGAATCCCGCCGCGGGCGGCGAGAAATACGGCGCGGAACTTTTGCGGGCCGCGATGAGCGCCGGAGAATCCCGCGCCGCCGCCGAATTGGGCGATTACTATTTCCGCACGCCTTCCCGTTGGAAAAAGGCTTTCCTGTACTATACCGGATACGGCGCCCCCGCGCTGACCAAAGCCAGACAAAAAAATGTCGCGTTTCTGCTGGATTTGAAAGCGCGGAACGAGAGAATGCTCAGGCGTTGCGCCATCCTGACAACGTCGCTTTTGTTGGCTCTTCTCTTTTTCCATATCTTTCCCGCACTCTACCCAAGGGACGCTTTTCTTGACTGCGTCGCCGGGTTTACGGAAATCTGCTTTTTCGCGCTCTCTTTTCTCCGGTGGCGCTTTGTCAATCCCTACGCGAACTCTTATAAGCGCCTTCCCCTCTGGCTCCTCCTGATTGCCGTCGCCTATCCTGACATCCGTATCCTGACCGGTTAGCGCGGAGCGTCCGCAACGCTTTTCCGTCCGTCTATCGTATTCGTAGACCCGCGAGTATGCGTAAAGTTTTTGTTGGCAAGCGAATATCCGACCGAAAGACCCCTCCCCCTGTCCCCCTCCCCTTTCAGGGGCGGGGGTACGAAGAAAATGGGCGGGGAATCTTAAATTTTAGATTTTAGCGCGTTTCCGATTGAAATTTGTTTTTCTTATCGGCCTTTCGGACTTTGTTCCCCCGCCCCTGAAAGGGGAGGAGGTCAGGGGGAGGGGTTCGATTGCGCGCAACTTGCCAACGATTGCTACACGCATACG
>JAFSOM010000622.1 GCA_017447005.1 Oscillibacter sp. | reverse complement strand
CCCTGTCATTCATAACATTCGCCTTGGAGACTGGAATTATGTCATTTCCAGTCTCCATCGCTGATTCTTTCCTGTGTGATAATTCCTGCGCGATTGTTTTATTTTTGTGCAAGTCCTAACTGCCGCGATAGCCGCACTCTTCCACCAGCCGGTCGTAAATCCGCCGCGCCGTATGGCGCTGTTTCCGGGGAACCTTGAGGTCTTCCTCCAGCCATCGGTCAATCGTCGCCATGCGCTCGCCCAGAACAGGACTGTTCTCCGCCTGAAGCGCCGCTTCCGCGTTCCAGTCCTCCTTGTAGGCGTACCGGCGCACCGTCCGGTAATTCAGACCCGTCATACGGACGATTTCGCTCAGGCTCTTGCCCTCCTCCTCGTACAACAGCCGGATTTTTTCCTGCTCTTCCATTGTCAACACCTTCCATTACCTCCTTCATGGCCTGTCGGCTCATGAAAGAGTATTGAATTTTCACGGCGCTGGCAATGGCCTTCCCGCAACTTTCCCCTCTGCACTTTTCATGCTCTTTCTCTGTACTTCTTATGCCCACACTCTGTACTTTTCATGCTCATTCTCTGCACTTCCCATTGACCACGTTCGGCACTTTTATTTTATCAAACACACATTAGACGCACAACAATGTAAAACCGACAAGAAAAAGTTCCTGTCGGCTGATGTTGGCCGGATTTCAGCGCGCGTTTTTCTTGCTGTAGACGATGGCTCCGATGATGTTCGAGTTTTCCCTGTCGGACTGGCTCAGCATATGCGCGTAGATGTTCAGCGTCGTGCTTGTCTTCGTGTGACCCAGACGCTTGCTGACGCTTACGATGTCCTGCCCGCTCTCAATGAGGAGGGAGGCCATAGAGTGTCTCAGCGTATGCGGATGGAAAGGGGGGAGGTTGTGACGGGCGCAGAAGCCGCGTACCCATTTCGTGATTGCGCCCGGCGCGAGCGGCGCGCCGTCGTCCCGCGTGAAGACGTAGTTTTCCGTTCCCTGCCACGCGTCGCCCAAGGCAAGATACCGCTCCGCCTGTTTGAGCTGGTAACGGCGGAGAAGCTGCATTGTCTCCTGCGGCATGGAGAAACTCCGCGTCTGACTGGTTTTGGTCGGGCCACAGAACAGTTTCCCGTCAAGGTACACCATGTTGGAATCAATGCGGACAATTCCGGTTTTGAAGTCCACCCTGTCCCAGCGAAGCGCGGCTGCTTCTCCCCGTCGGCACCCGCTGACAAGAAGGAAGTGAATGATTGCCTGCCATTTCAGCGGCTCCTCCTCCAAAGCCTCCAAAATCCGCTCAAGCTGTTCCGGCTCCAAATGCTCCGCTTCCTTCTTCGCGTCTTTCGGCGAAACCGCCCTGCTTGCGGGATTGAACGGAATCAGGCCCTCCCGGACAGCTTGGGCAAGGACGGCGGAAATGATTTTGTGATACATGCGGGACGGTGGAGGACGAAAGGCACAGCGGCTCTTCCACCTTGAAAGCGTCTTCTACCGCCATTCCAAGAGCGGCGGCCAGCCTTTTCGCGGAAGTCTCCGAAATGTGGTCGCTGAGGGAATATGAAACCGTGGCTTCCGATACGTCGGCGGCTTTGGCAAGGTCAGCGTGGCACAGGCCCCGCATGACCTCGATATAGGCTGGGAGCGGATACGCGCTCCGACGCTTCGCGCTTATGCCCGCCTCGGTCATGTTCGCGTAGAACAGGTTCAGGTGTTGCGGGCGGATGTCCTGTATCTTGAGGAGCCCGATAGCGGCGTTAATGCGGGACACCTCTTGTAGTTGTCCAGCGTCAGCAGATGCGCCCCCGCCGCCCGTTTGCACTCCACAACGTACTCGGCGTACTGCTGGAAGGTCTGGCAGTCGTCGGGACGGAAACCCAGTTCAAGCTGACGCTCAAAATCCATCGCGGCCCACTGGAGAGCTTTCTGCGTCTGACGCGCCGTCATGCCCGGTTCCGGCTTCCACGTCATGAAATGCCGGATTTGCTTTCCGTTGATGTCCCGTCCCTTTGTGACCGTGATTTTGTAGGAGACGCCGCGTTTCCCCTCGATTTTCCTGATACTCGCCATAACTCCTCCTTCCTATTCCGTTCTGACTTCGCGCCATTGGAAACGCGCTTTAGCCGCCCACGTTGAGCCGCTCCTTCAAGGCGTCCTGTAGAATCTGCGAAAAGTTCATATTCCGTTCCAACGCGGCGGCGTTGAGCCACGCGGGAAGCGTCACGGTGCGGTTCACGGAGCGGTTGACGTTCGCCATACGGACAGAGGGCATATACACGTCAACCAGAACGGAGCGTTCGTTCTCTTCCACCCGGACTTCCGACAGCGGAGAAGGCGCGGGGATTTCCACGCCGTCCTCTTCCAGCAGGGCCAGACGCCCGCCGAGCAGTTCCCGCGCCGAAAACAGCGCGTCCTCATCATCCTCGCCGCTGGTGGCGCAATTCAAATCCGGGAATACGACCGCGATTTCCTTTCCCGGCCCGTAATAGGTGAACACGGCGGGATACACGTATCTGTCAGGCTTTTTCTGATTCATAAATACTGCCTCCTGTCTGTTAGCCCCGGAGGTCGGGACTTACCGGAAAGTAAGCCCCGACTGCTGTTCGATACTTCGGAGCGTTTTGATGGGAATGTCTCTGTCAGGATGTTTGACGGTGACGAGACCTTTCTTGGTAGGATGTTTGAAGTGGTGATGGCTTCCGTCAATCCGCACCAGATACCAGCCGTCCTCCTTCAACAGTTTGATGACTTCCCTTGAAGAATAGCTTTTCATTCGCTGTTCCCTCCTGACAATGATATTATAACAAATATAATAATATGCGTCAATGGGGCAACAAATATTTTTTCAGTGTTAAAACCCTCCCCGCAATCGGAGAGGGCCTTGTGCGCCGTCAGTCACCATCTCAGGCGGTAGCCGCGCCGGAGCTTCCAGAGCAGGAAGTAGACGGTTCATCCGTCTCCTCTTTCTCCTCGTCGAGCTGACGCTGAAGCTCGGCGTGCATTTCGGCGTCCGTCCAGTCGTGGACGTTTTTCTGTTCCGGCATAGCGGAATCAGGCGTATCCGACAAATTGCGCACATCCCGCAACAGGTCAAGCGTGATTTCCTCCAACGCTTTCCAGCGTTCCGGCGGCATACGAATCAGCCACGCAATCAGACGCTTTCGGAAATCCTCGCTTCCGGCGGTAATCATCTTGTCCAATTCCGCCGCCAGAATCTCGTCGCGGGGCTTTTCCTCTTTCATGGAACCGTTGCCCGTGCGAAGCCATTCTTCTCGGACTCCAAATTCGGAGCAAATTAACGTGATTGTCTGGTCGGAAGGTTCATTGATTCCGCTTTCAATCATGCTTACTGCCGCGCCACTGACCTTGACTTTCTTTCCGAAGTCTGTTTGCGTCAGTTTGCTGTTTTTCCGCACTTCTTTAATGCGCTTTCCAATCGTCATGCTTTCATCTCCTTTCATACGGCCAGGTTCTTTCCGTGCCTTTTCTTTTATTGTAGCACACGGGAAAAGAAATTACAAGAAAAATCTTAATTTGATTAAAAAAGCGCTTGACAAAAATAATTAGATGATATACGCTGCTAATTAATTTAAAAATGATTAAAAACCAAGCCCGCAGACAACGGGCAACACTGAAAAACAGTCAGAAAGGAGTTGAAGCCAATGTCCGAACAGGAAAAGAGCGTCACGGAGCGGTTGAATGAGCTTGTTAGCGGATTGAATGACTGGGGACGGGAACGGCTCCTTGACATCGCCAAAGGCTATGAGATGTGCCTCCGTGACAACCGGGATGAAATGGCCCGGCAGAGCGTGTCAGTCATCCAGCCGCGCCCCGGCTAATCCGGGCGGCGGGACAAAAAGGGGCTTGACAATCCTCCCGCCTCTGGCGGTCGGACAATCCTCCCATGTTGTGATATGGTTTTGCTGTCAAAACGGAATCACGGGAGGTTCGCATATGAAAACGACCACAATCCGACTGCCGGAGGCTTTGCACAGTCAGTTGAAAACGCTGGCGAAAACGAAGGGACTGACGCTCAACGCGCTGATTATTCAAACGCTTTGGAACGTCGTCAAGCCCAACAGTAGCCTCGCGTAAGCGAACGCGGGAGAAACCGTCAGCCCCGGTCAAGAGCGTACAAATGCTTCAAGCAGGGTCACTCCCTGTGCGGAGCGACAATTAAAAACCCCGGTCAGGGGTTGGCGACTCTGACCGGGGCGGATGAAAGAAAGCGAGGTAAAGCGCAATGACAAACCAAGTCACCGTCTCCCTGACGCTGAACGAAATCGCTCAGACGCTTGGGGGCTATTACCGGCTGTACAACCGCCAGAAGGCGATTGCCGGGGAACGCCGCGACAACGGAGAGCCTTTTGAGGCTGTGGAGTCGGCGGAACGTCTGGCCAACACGCTTCAAAGCCAAATCCTTGCGATTGAATCCATGCTTTCCCAGCAATGCGGCCTGTTGTTCGAGCGTTTTTACGAAGACAAGCCCGTCCATCAGTACAAGGAAGTCACCGTCAGCGGCTACAACCCCTACAGCGCGGAGGGCGTGTTCACGATTTACAGCCGCGAGGAAGACATCATAGCCGAAAAGCGGCGCGAGCTTGAACGGGCGGTAGCGGGCGGCGAAACGTGAGAAGCCCGTCGCACGGCGTAAAAGCGCCCCGGTTAGGGCTTGCGGCTCTGACCGGGGCGGCGGAAATGAGAGGAGATGATGCGAGTGCAAAGGATGAGAACCATTAAGCAAGCAATGGAACACATCCGAGCGGAGAACCCGGACACGGCCTTGACCGAGTACGCCCTGCGGCGGATGGTCGTGAGCAAAGCAATCCCGTCCACCAGAATCGGCGCAAAGTATCTTCTGTCACTGGACATTCTGGACGAGTTCCTGAAGGCGGCGAAAGAAGTTCCGTCCGTTCCGGCTGTCCCGGAAGCGCCAACCGGCGTTATTCGCAGAATTGAACTGAGAAGGGGAGCGACGCAATGAAAACGCTAAATGAGCTTCTGAAGGAATTGAAACGGATTGGGCGCGATATTCGGAACGTCCAACGGGCCTGCGGTTACGACGACTGCGACGACCTGTCCCAGCTGGACATTCCCATGAGCGACCCGAACGCCCTGTTCCTGTGGGACGAACTGCGCGGCGTCATGGAGAAACTCGCCGACGCGCAGGCTGGGATTGAGTATCTCAACAGCCCGGTGAAAGAGGAAGGCGTTCTCCGCAAGGGCGGGAATGGCCGCTACCGTCTCAACGGGAGGGAACTTCCGTGCGGAAGCGTCATTGAAATCCTCGCGGACGACGACCGCCACGCGCAGGACATTGACGGCGATTACCGGAACGTCCTCTACTGGCTCTCCGGGCGGCTTGAGCATGATGAGGATTATTACTTCACGGGGGCGAAAACCATGCCGTTGAATGGCGCGAAAGCGCGGATTCGCTGATGGACGCCGGGTCTGTTATCGCGGACTTCCTCACTCTCCTGAGTTTCGCGGAAACGCGTTACGCGACCGCGCAGGAGGACGAACAGGAAGCCAACGCGGAAACGCAGGACATCCTGCACTCGCTGGAGTTCCGTTGGCATGACCCCCGCAAGGCGGCGCGTCTGACGCGGAAACTGAGTGAAATCCGTCAGAAGCGGAGAATGGCCAAAGACGATATGGAAATCGCCGGATTGATTTTGAATTTCCGTGACAAAAACGCTGGCATGGTCAAAGCTCTGCGGCGGCTTCAAGGCGACATCCAGACAACGGAGCGGAATTTTGAGCGGCGTTCCTACCAGTTTCGCACGGACGTTATGGAAGAGTATCTCAAACCGGAGGATTCCCCGCCGCCCAAAGAGAACGAACCGGAAGACGGCGGACAAGACAAGGAGGCGCATAACGAATGAGCGACTTTTTAAGCTGGCCGCCACTCGGCGGCGGGAGCAAAACGCCGTACTTTCCCCCGTTCTATGGCGCGGTCGAGTGCGGCGAGTGCAAGCGGACGGACTGCCCGTCACGCGGGAAATTCCAGCGCGACAGGCGCGATTTCACATGGACATCCGGCAGGTGTCCGCGTCTGCCCAATATGCGCGGTTGCGTCGCGGAGGACGAACAGACGTTGTATGAACGGACATTCCCTTTGATTTTTGCGGAACCCGGAGATTCCAATGACCTGCGCCTCACCCTGAAACTCCCGGACGGCAGACGGCGCGTCCTGTATTACAACAAGACTTATAAGCGCTACTGGTTCCGTGACGCGGACGACGACGGAGAAACCGTCAAGCGCATTGTGACGCCGGAACGCTCCGACACGCCGGAGGAACTGCTCAACCTGTTGACGCGGCGCGGGTAGACATCGTTCCTCATGCGTTGCCAAGTGAACGAGGAATGCCTGTAAGGAGTTGCCCGGATATGCGGAAGGCAATAGAAATCAAAAACGCCCTGACCGACGCAGCGAACATCGGTCAGGACAGCAAGAAAGCTGAACCGTAACGAAACAGCCTCTTTCGCACAGTATAAGGCCGACGCCGGAAAAAGGCAAGGATTTTTTTGCGACAGAGGCGGTCAAGAGGAGGAATTGCTCATGTTGGACGCTATTTTGGTTGGCGCGTACATTGGCGTGTGCGTCGCCGCTTCCGCCGCAGGCTTTTTCAAATGCGAACTCTACCAGGATTGGAAAGCCGAGCAGGAACCCGCCGTCGTGTACACATTCGGCGACCCTGCCGCGCTCACGTCGGCGGACGCCACCGACGCGCCGGACATCGTGATTGTCACGGACTGATGGCGCACGAAACGGAGGATGACAGCATGATGAAACCGGAAGTTTTTGAACAGGTCAACGCGGAGCTTGTCCGCGTGAAAGCGGTAGAGGATGCGCGGCTCTACGCCCTCTACTTCAACGAGGAGAGCGGGAATCTGGACAACGTACACCTGAGCGACGGAATCCACGCGCTGGCGGAACAGTGTGGCGCGTCGGTGACGGTGAAGGATGTCGCCGGATACGGGCAGTATCAGTGCAACATTGACGACATTCTGTACAGTCAGAGCGTCCCGAATCGGCGGGACGATGACGCGGACTGAACGGAGGGAGTGAACGTCATGCCGAAACGCGGACACTGTGAACGCCTGGAGTGGGCGCGGGAGCGGGATTATCCGCAATGGGACTGCCCCGCCGACAATCCGGGCTGTTACGCCCCGGCCTGTCAGAACTGCGAGTGGTGGAAAGAGGACGAGGACGAATAACCCGGCAACCCGACGCCGTGGCGGGCAATCCACGGCGACATATGGAAGCGTAGCTCAACTGGCAGAGCGGCCCGCTCATAACGGGACGGTTCAGGGTTCGATTCCCCGCGCTTCCGCGTAAACCGCAAGGCAAAACGGAGAAAGGAGAGCTATGGCAAAATTCTATTTCACCTATGGAAAGGGAGACATTCGCTTCCCGTATCAGAACGGATGGAGCGAAGTGGAGGCTCCCAATGAGTTAGCGGCGCGTCAGGCGTTTCTTGCGATTCATCCGTCCCCGCCGTTCTGGGATTTGCATTGTGAGACGGTTTTGACCGAGGAGCAATTCCAAGACACTCTGATGTCTTTTCAGGCGAATTATCACGACCGTTGCCACGAGCGGATTACGCTCACACTGGAACGGGTGTAAGTGGTAATATAGAGTGTACCAAAAACGGACAGATAGACTGT
>JAFSOM010000621.1 GCA_017447005.1 Oscillibacter sp. | reverse complement strand
TCTGTTGCTGTCGCGGGGTATCCGTAAGGGCCAGAAAGTCGCCATTCTGCTTATGAACTGTCTGGAATGGCTGCCCATCTACTTCGGCGTCCTGAAAACGGGCGCGGTCGCCGTGCCGCTGAACTTCCGCTACACCGCCGATGACATTGAATACTGTCTCAAACTCGCCGACGCCGACGTGTTATTTTTCGGCCCGGAGTTCATCGGACGCGTGGAGGAAATTGTCGATTCCATCGGACAGGAGCGCATTCTGTTCTATGTCGGCCAGACTTGCCCGTCGTTCGCCGAGAGCTACAACGACGCCACCGCGAACTGTTCCTCTTCCGCGCCGAAAATTCTCGTGCAGGATACCGACGACGCCGCGATTTACTATTCCTCCGGTACAACCGGATTCCCCAAGGCGATACTGCTTGACCATACCGCGCTGTTACAGTCGGCGCGTATGGAAGCCGTACACCATGAGACCACCCACGACGACGTGTTCCTGTGCATTCCGCCGCTCTACCAGACCGGCGCGAAAATGCACTGGTTCGGCTCGCTCTATACGGGCGGTAAGGCTGTCCTACTGAAAAGCAACTCTCCGAAAGCCATTCTGGAGGCCGTCACGCGGGAAGGCTGTACCATCGTATGGTTGCTCGTGCCGTGGTGTCAGGACTTGCTCGCCGCCCTCGACCGCGGAGACCTCAAACTGGAAAATTATCAGCTCTCCCAATGGCGGCTTATGCACATCGGCGCGCAACCCGTGCCGCCGTCGCTCATCAAGCGTTGGATGGAATACTTTCCGAATCACAAGTACGATACGAATTACGGCCTGTCGGAATCCACCGGCCCGGGCTGCGTGCATTTGGGACTGGAAAACATCCGCAAAGTCGGCGCGATTGGCGTGCCCGGCTTCGGCTGGAAGTGCAAGATTGTCGACGAGCAGGATACCCCCGTACAACAGGGCGACGTAGGCGAACTGTGCGTAAAAGGCCCCGGCGTCATGCGCTGTTACTATCACGACCCCAAGGCTACGGAGGAAGTGCTCAAAGACGGCTGGCTCCATACGGGCGATATGGCCATGCAGGACGAGGAAGGCATTATTTTCCTTGTAGACCGCAAGAAGGACGTGATTATTTCCGGCGGCGAGAACCTCTACCCCGTACAGATTGAGGACTTTTTGCACGTTCACCCGAAAATCCACGATGTCGCGGTTATCGGACTTCCCGACCCGCGCTTAGGCGAAATCGCCGCCGCGATTATTCAGGTACGCGAGGGCGAAACGTGTACGGAAGCGGAAATTCAAAAGTTCTGTATGGACTTGCCGCGCTACAAGCGCCCCCGTAAGATTATCTTCGCCGACGTGCCGCGCAATCCCACGGGCAAAATCGAGAAGCCCAAACTGCGCGAAATCTACGGCGCCACGCGTCTTGTCGAGAGCCAGAACAAGAGCTGACAATAAAAAAATCGCGTCTGCGCATGACGCGGAACATGAAATCAAACCGCAATCGCTGTATTTTGTCTCGACTTGACGCCGGACGCGTCAGCGGTTATAATGACGCTACAAGTAAGCGATTATAAAGGGGGAATGCGCCGTGGTCTATACGATTGAGCAACTCAAAGACAAAATTTCCCCGTTGGCGCGGAGATACGGCGTTGAAAGCGTGTCCGTGTTCGGCTCCTATGCGCGGGGCGCCGCACGACCCGACAGCGACGTTGACCTGATAATCGAGAAAGGCGCGTTGCGTTCGCTTTATCAGTTATGCGGCTTCCGGTTAGCCGTCGAGGACGCTTTAGGGGTCTCCGTTGACCTCGTGACAAGCGAATCTTCCGACCGGAATTTCCTTGCGCGTATTGAACAGGAGGAGGCGGAGCTTTATCGAACTTCGTGACAGAATGATTTTAGAAAAAATCGTGGCCTACTGTCAGCGTATCGCCGCCCACTTGGAACGGTTTCATAACGACGCCGCCGCGTTTCAAACGGATTTCCTCTTTCAAGACGCCTGTTGTATGTGCGTGGTGCAAATCGGCGAACTGGCCGGACAGCTTTCGGAAGAAACCAGACGGAAAAGCGCGTCCATTCCATGGAGAATTATCAAGGATACGCGGAATTATTACGTGCACGCTTACGGTTCGATTGACGTTGCCGCAGTGTGGGATACGCTGATTCATGATATACCGGCTTTGCGAATTTCATGCGAGCGTATCCTACAAAATGAGGATTGACGCGTGACGTATTTCCCGCGTTTATGTAGACCCGTATTCCGAAAACTAGGCGCGAACCTTACCCGGCTTTCGGTTGAGGTTCGCGCCGTTATATTTTCTACAGTTCCAGCAGGCGGGCGGCGTTACCGCCGAGAATCGCGGCCTGTTCGCCGGACGCGAGCGGGAGTTCGCGGATGAGGCGTAACGCCTCCGCCTGTTCTCCCCACGGCGAATCCGTGCCGAACAGAATACGCTCCGCGCCGAAGGCCCGTACAATACGCGCAAACTGTTCGCGTCTCATCAACGGAAGTTCCGCCTCCGCCCATGGGTAGCCGTCGTTATTCGGCGTAATGCGTCCGAGGGAGAACGACGTATCGAGGTAAACGCCCGTATCGGGAAGCAGTTCCTCCACGTCGTCCCACTGACGCCAGCCGCCCATATGCGCGCAAATCAGCGTGACAGGCCCCGTCGCCAGTACCGCCCGCGCAATCATCCCCGGCGTAACGCGGTTCGCGTCCGGGAGGCCGATGTCAAGTCCGGCGTGGGTCAGTACGACGAGACCGAGTTCCCCGGCGCGGTCGAGTATGCGCAGATAGCGGATGTCGTCGAAGTCGGCGCCCTGATACGGCGGGTGCAGTTTGACGCCGCGGATACCCAGCGACGCGACGCGGGCGAGTTCGGCGCGATAGCCGTCGTAGTCCGGGTGCATACAGCCGAACGACAACACCCCGGTTTCGGGCGTCCGTTCGTTGGTACGTGCGGCGGTATCGTTGATTTGCGTTACCTGACGCGGACTTGTGGCGACAGGCATGTTGACCGAATACGTAACGCCCGCCGCCCGCATGGACGCCGACAACGCGCTAACGGTACCATCCGTAAACGGGCGGATATGCGCGGCGGATTGCAACTTATCCACGGTCGGGGCCGCGATTTTATCCGGGAACGTGTGCGTGTGAAAATCGACAATCATAGGACGCTTATTCCGGGTCGCCGAGGGCCTCACTCTGCCGCACGGTAACTTTACGCTCATAGCAGGAGAACGCGCCTTCCACGAGGTTTCCGTCCGGCGCGGACGTGAACGCGCTGACAATCGGCACGAGAACCAGTCCGGCGAGCATACAGAACGCGCCCGCGTTAATCGGGGACTGCAACAGCGCCGGGAAATTCGGACGGATAAAGATATTGGCAATCATAACCACCGTGGAGAACACGAAACTGACCCAGCAGGCGATTTTGGTAGTACGGCGCCAGTAGAGGCCGTAGAGAAACGGCGCGAGGAACGCTCCCGCCAGCGCGCCCCAGCTTACGCCCATCAACTGCGCGATAAAGGTCACGTTGGAGCGGTACTGAATAATCTCCAGCATGACGGACACGGCGATAAAGACGACAATCAACAGGCGCATAATGCGAACCTGACGCTTTTCGTCCATGTCGTGGAAAAACAGGTCTTTCAAAAAATCGAGGGTCAGCGTGGACGACGACGCCAGTACCAGCGAAGAGAGCGTGGACATGGACGCGGAGAGCACGAGAATCACGACAACCGCGATGAGAATATCGGGCAGGCCGGAGAGCATGGCGGGAATAATGGCGTCATAGCCGCCGACGGGGACGCCGTTTTCCCCGACGGCAATCACGTCGGAGAAGAGCCGCCCGAAGCCGCCCAGAAAATAACATCCGCCGGCTATCACGAACGCGAACAGCGTGGAAATGACCGTGCCTTTGCTGACCGCGTCCTCGCTTTTAATCGCGTAAAATTTCTGTACCATCTGCGGAAGTCCCCACGTGCCGAGGGAGGTCAGCAGTACGACGCCCAACAGGTTGACCGGGTCGGGGCCGAAGAAGGAGTTGAAGATACCCGGCGCGTCGGATACCATGGGGTCGCTGACGCGGGAGAGGCCGTCGAGGGCCGCGAGGAATCCGCCCCGGCTTTGCAGTACGGCGACAATCACGGCGCAGATACCGAACAGCATAATCACGCCCTGAATGAAGTCGTTGATAGCGGTAGCCATATAGCCGCCCGCGATAACGTAGACGCCCGTCAGCACGGCCATGACCACGACGCAGATAGAATAATCAATATGGAAGGCCATACCGAACAGGCGGGAGAGGCCGTTATATAAGCTCGCCGTGTAGGGAATCAGGAAAATGAAGATAATCACGGACGCGGCGATTTTGAGCGAATGACTGCCGAAGCGTTTGCCGAAAAATTCCGGCATGGTCGCGCTGGAAAGATGTTGCGTCATGATACGGGTACGGCGTCCGAGGACGGCCCACGCCAGCAGGGAGCCGAGGAGCGCGTTCCCGATACCGGCCCATGTCGCGGCGATACCGTAACGCCAGCCGAACTGCCCCGCATAACCGACGAATACGACGGCGGAGAAATACGAGGTGCCATAGGCGAAGGCGGTCAGCCACGGCCCCACGGAACGTCCGCCGAGTACGAACCCGTCCACGTCGGTGGCGTTGCGGCGGCAATAGAGGCCGATGCCAATCATGACGCCGAAAAACGCCGCCAACATCAGCGCTTTCAAAACCATAAGAAACCATTCCTTTCGTTCAACGCGACATTTACGCCGCTATCGCTTTACAGCTTTAAAACTATAAACCGCAAAAGACGAAAAGTCAAGAGGAAGCAACATTTTTTGTGATATTGCACAATTTCAGATAAATAAATTCGTTGCTTTCTTATATTGACAATATTAAGTCTAAACAGTAAAATTAACTTAAGTATGTAAAGTGAAGCTAGAATAACTTTACTAAATGAAGTTAAGGAGTTTTCTATGAAAACTGAGAACCCCCCTCTGAGATATATTTGCTATTTGTCATTTTCCAAAGTCGATAACTTATATTCTCAGATTTCTAATATTGAATATGATAGTATTCAAACAACTAACGAATTTGAAGTAGAGGGAAATGCGGAACTTGAATCGCCGTCCTTACTTCAGATTATTAAGGCTAAACTTTCTTTCGGAAGCCGGGCGCAACGTCAGGTTATCAAAGAAGGCAAATTTAACCATATTCAAAAGCTATCTAAGGTCATGGATTTCGCATCTCGTAAAGGCTTGATTGAGGATTTGTCCGAAGCCATTAACAAGGGGATGAGTAATTCTAGGACTGTGCTTTATTATATCTCTGCGTCATTTCGGTGTAAACAACATCAGAATAAACCTGAAACAAGCAAATCATTTTCTGATGATTACCTATTGGCCGATGACGGGTTAGCAGTAAAAAGTGGGGTGGCACTTTTAGAAGCCGATGTAGAGAGCAAGAAGTTGTTGCTCTCGTGTTCACTAAAGTATTTTAGTGATATGGGAGCGCGACGGGTGTACGCCGGAGAAGGTGATAATAAAGAAGATTACTGGATGATTCATCCGCATTCTGGTAATTACCACTTCTTTAATGGATTTATACCAGCCTTTTTTGAAGCGATTATTGTGTTGAATGGTCAAAAAGGCAATACATTATATGGTAGTCCGGTCGTTTTAATCAATGACTTTCACCCCTGTTTTCTTCCAAATGGACTTCCTTTGATGTTGTGATTTTATGGAGTGTCCATTATATGGAGATTTTTTAAGGTAGACGGTTCCTAATAAGAATCGCCTACCTTAAATCTTATTACCTGTGGATTAATAGGTTTTTCTCTGAAAAATTTGTCTATATAGTTCGGTAGACATGAGGAAGGTAGAGGGAATTTTCGTTTTTTTGATACGCAGAATCTTACGGCACGTCCGTGGCGACACCTCCCCTCTTTCCAGAAGGGAGCGAAAAGGACGGCGTAACCGCACAGGTTGCGATTTTTCGACAGGTGCCGTCATTTGTCCTACCAGCACCGCCAGACTATTCCCAAATCGCAAAATTTCCTATAAAACGATTGATTTTCCCGTTACGATGGCGTATAATCAAGGGAAATTGCCGTACAGCCCCCGCGTAACGGGCGCGACGGCATTACATAAGAGGTGTAACGCTTATGAATTTACAAAAAGCCCCCAATATGACCATGCTTTGCGACTTCTACGAATTGACTATGGCGAACGGATATTTCCGCTCCGGGAAAAAGGAACGCATGACCTACTTTGACCTCTTTTTCCGGGACGTGCCCGACGGCGGCGGCTTCGCAATCTGCGCCGGACTGCAACAGGTTATTGACTATATCCGCAATCTCCATTTCGACGAGGACGACATCGCCTATCTGCGCGGGAGAGGTCTTTTCACGGAAGATTTCCTTGACTACCTCCGCGATTTCCGTTTCACGGGCGATATGTGGGCGATTCCCGAGGGCACGCCGATTTTCCCCCGCGAACCGATTATCACGGTACGCGCCCCCGCGATTCAGGCGCAGTTGGTGGAGACGTTCCTGTTGCTCACTATCAACCACCAAAGCCTGATTGCCACGAAAGCCAACCGCATTACGCGGGCGGCGGAAGGGCGTACCGTGCTGGAATTTGGCTCGCGCCGCGCTCAGGGCATTGACGCGGCGGTCGTCGGGGCGCGTTCGGCGTACATCGGCGGGTGTAAGGGCACGGCCTGTACGCTCTCCGACCAGATTTACGGCGTCCCGGCGGGCGGTACCATGGCCCATTCGTGGGTGCAGATGTTCGATACGCAGTACGACGCGTTCCGCACGTATTGCGAACTCTACCCCAATAACGCCACGCTGTTAGTCGACACCTACAACACGCTCAAATCCGGCGTGCCCGACGCGATACGCGCCTTTAACGATGTGCTCAAACCGCTGGGCATTACGAATTGCGGCATACGTCTGGATTCCGGCGACATCGCGTGGCTGTCGCGGGAGGCGCGGCGTATGCTCGACGAGGCCGGATGGACGGGCTGCAAGATTTCCGCGTCGAACTCGCTGGACGAGTATATCATACGCGACCTGTCGCGGCAGGGGGCGCGGATTGACCTTTACGGCGTCGGAGAGCGGCTGATTACGTCCAGCAGTACGCCGTATTTCGGCGGCGTGTACAAGCTGGTAGCCGTGGAGAACGACGACGGTTCCATTACGCCGAAAATCAAGGTCAGCGAAAACGTGGACAAAATCACCGTGCCGCATTTCAAGAAAGTGTATCGTCTTTACAACCGGGAGAGCGGCAAAGCGGAGGCGGACTATATTTGCCTTCGTGACGAAAGTCTCGACGGCGTGGAGGAGTTGGAGCTGTTCGACCCCTTCGCCACGTGGAAACGCAACGCGTACAAGAATTTCATCGCTAAAGAGCTGATGGAACCGGTTTTCGTCAAGGGCGAACTCGTCGCCAAGGAACGCCCGTTGAAGGAGATTCAAGGCTACTGTCAGCGTCAGGTGGATTCGCTTTGGGATGAGGTCAAGCGCTTCGACAATCCGCACCATTACTACGTGGACTTGTCGCAAAAGCTCTGGGACATCCAACAGAATTTGTTGCAGAACAGGAAGTAAGGGATTCCCGTAAAGACAGAGAAAGGAGGCGTAAACAGGAAGGAGCGGCGGACATGTCGGACGCTTGGAGGCCGGACGCGGAAGAACAAAACCGCGTGACGCATGACGCGGGACGAACCCGTCGGGCGCATGACGCGGGACAAAACCGCGTAACGCATGACGCGAAACAATCCCGTCGGGCGCATGACGACAAACAGGAACAGGAACGGCGCGTAGAACGTCGCATTTCCGCCGCCGTGTCCATCTCATCTGCGCGCTGACGGTTGTCGGACAGATTTCCATCACGCTCTTGCTTACGTCCTTCCTGCGGGAGAACGCCGGATACGTTTATCTGTTACTGCAAATCGCCGCGCTCGCCGTGGCGTTATGGGTCTATCAGCGGCCCGGAAGTCAGAGCTACAAACTGGCGTGGATGTGCCTTTTGACCGCGACGCCCGTGCCGGGAATGATACTGTTTTGCTTCTGGGGCGGGGCGCGGCAGTCCAAATCGTTACGTCTTAAGCGCGTCCCGCCGATTCCGGAGCCTTACGAACGCCGTCTGGAATACGCGCATAATCTCGCGGCGTTGCGGGAGCGTTCGCCGTCGTGGGGACGCCTCGCGGCCTATCTGATGAAACGCGACTGCTATCTGTTCCGCGACACGACCGCGCAGTATTTCCCGGATGGCGCGGCGTTCTTTTCCGACCTCATTGCAAGTATCCGTCGGGCGAAACGTTACGTCTTTCTGGAATACTATATTCTGGCGGAAGGGCTGGTATGGGACGCGCTTTTCGACGCCTTACGTGAACGCGCCGCCGCCGGCGTGGAAGTCCGTATTATCTTCGACGACTTCGGGAACTTGTTCCGCTTCTCCGGGGAGGCGTTACAGGCCCTACAGGACGCGCATATAGACGCGCAGATGTTCAACCCCGTGCACCGCTATATTGGCCGCGTCTACTTCAACTACCGCGACCATAGAAAAATCGCCGTTATCGACGGGGAAACCGCCTATACGGGGGGAATCAACCTCGCCGACGAGTACGCGAACCTGATAGAGCGTTTTGGACACTGGAAAGACAGCGCGGTTAGATTGCGCGGCCCGGCGGCGTGGGGGTTCGCGGCGTACTTTATGCAACTCTGGAAGATGTTGGGCCGCGAACTGTCCCGCCCTGACGACGAATACCGCCCGCGCCGGAGTTTTCCGCCCGCGCTCGGATACTGTCAGCCGTTCACCGACGGCCCCTTCCGCAATCCCGATTACCCCATTGAGGAGACGTATTTGCAGTTGATTTCGTCCGCGCAGCGCGCTTTGTACGTCACGACGCCGTATTACGCCGTGGAGGAATCCATACAGACGGCGCTATGTATCGCGGCGGACGCGGGCGTTGACGTGCGCTTATGCGTCCCGGCGATTCCCGACCATAAGTTAGCGTATCTCGTCGCCGAAACCTACTGGGGCGAACTCTTGCGCCACGGCGTCCGGATTTACCGCTACGCGCCCGGATTCCTGCACGCCAAGAGCGTCTATATCGACGGCGAAACGGCCCTCATCGGCTCTACGAACATGGACTACCGCACGTTTCAGCTACACTATGAATGCGGCGTACTGCTCTATCATATGCCCGTCGTGCGGGAACTGGGGCGCGACTTGGAAAACGTGATGGCGCGGAGCGAACTTTACACGTTGGAGGAATGGGAGGCACGTCCGTGGACGCGAAAATTAGCGGCGTCCGTCCTGAAACTCGGCGCAATCTGGCTGTAAGCGCAAGCGGACGCGTAAATCTGACCGGAACCCCGCAAGACATAGCGCCCCATTGACGAAAAAAGACATAGGAGGAATATTCATGCCGGACGGGAAAGAAATTCAAGTGGGCAAAGCGTTCGCCCGCTGGGCGTTGCCGCCGCGTAAGGCCGACGGACACAAGGGCGACTTCGGAAAGGCGTTTCTGGTGGGCGGCTCGCGGGCCTATACCGGCGCGCCGTATCTGATGGCGGCCTCGGCGGTCTGCTCGGGTTGCGGACTGGTCTATCTGGGCATACCGGGCGGTATCTGGGCGTTGGAGGCCTCGCGTTGCGTTTCCGCGATACCCGTGGCCCTCGGCGACGCCGACGCCCTCACGCCCGACGCGTTGCCCGCCCTGAAAGGTCAGTTAGAGGCCTGCGACGTACTCGCCCTCGGGCCGGGGCTGGGCCGCTTCGACGGCGTCGCCGATGTCGTATGGGAGATACTAGGCGCGACGCCGAAACCCGTCGTACTGGACGCCGACGGCATAAACGCGCTTGACGGGCATATAGATATACTGGCGGAACGGCGCGGACGCGTCACGATTCTGACGCCGCACTACGGGGAGTTTGCGCGACTGCTCGGAAACGGCCTGACGCCGGAGGATGTCGCCAAGGGCGACCATATCGCAATGGCGACGGAATTTTCCGTGAAATACGGCTGTATTCTCGTCCTGAAGGGACACCGCACGATTACCGCCACGCCTTCCGGTACGGCGTTAGTGAACACGAGCGGCAATTCCGGACTCGCTAAAGGCGGGAGCGGCGACGTTCTGACAGGCCTTATCGCGTCGTTATTGGCGCAGGGCGCGACGCCCGTACAGGCCGCCGCCGGGGGCGTGTGGATTCACGGACGCGCCGCCGATTTCGCCGCCGATACCCTCACGCCCTACGCGATGACCCCTATGGACGTTATCTCGGCGTTCCCGCCCGTGTTCATGGAACTGACGGAGACGGCGGAAGCGTAAAACGTGACAAACCGCTTGAAGGCGAGGCCGCAAAACGTCACAAAATAGCTTGAAAGCGGAACCGCGAAACGTCACAAAACGCTTTGGGACGGCGCCGCGAAACGTCGTAAAAAACGCTTTGGGAGGAAATGAACGGTGCGAAAAGCGATTTTCGTACTGATGATAAGCCTGTTGATTCCGCTGTCGGCCTGCGGCGGCGAACAGGTCGAGGACGGCGCGACGGCCTTACGCTTGCGCTATCAGCGAACGCAAGCCTGCGACATGGAGGCGACGGTATACTGTACGCAGTACGGCGACCCTTGGGAGGCCGCGTTACGTTGCGCGTATGTTCCCGACGGCGAAAGCGTGATTGAAGTCGTGTCGCCGGAGACTATCGCCGGGGCGAAAGTCATTCTTGACGGCGAGTTCCGTTTCTTACAGGCTGACGGAAAGCGTCTGAACGCCGGGAGAATCAGCGCGGAGGAAATCAGTCCCGCCGACGCGCTCCCGCGTCTGATGGAGGCCTTGCGCGAGGGCTGGCTCTTGGAGGAGAACGCCGAGGACTGGAATAATGTCCCCTGCGTCCGGCTGACGCTAGACCAAACCGGGAGCGCGGGAGGAAAAATTTTCTATACGCTGTGGCTCAGACAGTCGGACGGTAGCCCTTTAC
>JAFSOM010000620.1 GCA_017447005.1 Oscillibacter sp. | reverse complement strand
TTGGTTTCCATAAGTTTTCTCCTTCACAAAGCGTTTCCTCTTACTATATCACTTACCCACATGGATTGCAAGCTATTGACGCCGAATATATAGTATAAATTTGTTTATAATATGTTCATACCCTGTTTTGAAACTGAATGGGTATTGGTATGAAGCGAAAGTACCCTAAACTGTTCAAACCGTTCAAAATCGGGAAAGTGGAAATCAACAGCAAGGCGGTCACGTCTCCGATGTTGACTGTCGGCTGGTTCTAGGAAAACAACATTGTCTCGAACCAAATGATTCGCTCCTATGTTATCCCCGTATCTGTACAGGACGCGCTAAAAAATGGAAGATTGGAAAGGAAGGGAAACGTATGTTGTCTATCAACATGGATGATGTCATTGCAGTGATTTCCAGTTGTCAAAACTATCTCATTGCAATGGCGGTATGTCTGATTCTGGCTGTCGCGGCGACGATAGCCGTGAAGGGTATGCCCAAACCGAAACGGAGCCTTGTCCGTAAGGGAAGTTGGCTGGCGCTTCTGACGGCGGCGGCGATTATCCTGAACCTGATGTGTACGGGGCCTCTTTCGTCTCTGCTGACGCTGGTGTCCGGCAAGGGAACTATCTCTCAGGAATCCTCCGAGACGGC
Organism: Oscillibacter sp.; assembly: GCA_017447005.1. GTDB lineage: Bacteria > Bacillota > Clostridia > Oscillospirales > Oscillospiraceae > Oscillibacter. Next base: position 1,043 of record JAFSOM010000620.1, on the reverse strand, counting down.
GAACGCGTTATGCGTAGAGCTTGCCGAGGAGGGGATTGTTCTGCTCCAAAACGATAACGCGCTTCTGCCGTTGTCCGCTGACGCGAAAGTAAACGTCTTTGGATGGGCCTCCATTTCTCCGGTATACGGCGGCACAGGTTCCGGCGGGCTGTCGGATTCCATCCCCAAGACCGACCTGCTGACGGGGCTTGCCCATGCCGGGATTGCGGTCAATCAGGAGCTTGCGGACTTCTACGCCGCGTATATGCCGGAACGCCCGCAGTTGGGCTATGATGTCCACACTTGGGATTTGCCGGAGCCGCCCGCGTCCACGTATCCGGACGCCCTGATTTCCGGCGCGAAGGACTTTTCCGATACGGCGTTAATCGTGGTCTCCCGGATTGGCGGCGAGTTCGCCGACCTGCTTCATGATATGAACCTTATCAATACCAATCCCAAGGAAAGTTACAAAGATAACTCCACCGAATACGCGGATTTCCCCGCCGGGACGCACTATTTAGAGTTGTCCCAATCCGAGCGGGATATGGTGAAACTGGTCTGCGACAATTTTGAGAACGTCATTCTGGTCTACAACAGCGCCAACACGCTGGAACTTGGCTTTGTGGATGAGTTCGAGGCCATTCAATCCGTGATTTGGTGTCCCGGCCCCGGTCAGACGGGATTTGACGCGCTGGGCGAAATCCTCACCGGCGCGGTGAATCCCTCCGGTCACGCGGCGGATACCTTTGTTTATGACCTGACGAAAGCGCCGTACTATAACAATATCGGGGACTTTGCCTACACGAACGCGGACGAGTTCGCCACCCTGTCCACGAACCTGTTCAACCCGTCCGAAACGCTGACGATTGTCCCGCATTTCGTCAATTACGTCGAGGGCATTTATGTCGGCTACCGCTTCTACGAGACAGCGGCGGCGGAAGGGCTGATTGACTACGACGAGTACGTGCAGTATCCTTTCGGACACGGCCTGTCCTACACGACATTTTCTCAGGAAATGAGCGATTTGGAAGTCACCGACAACGCGGTAAACTTCACTGTCACCG
>JAFSOM010000619.1 GCA_017447005.1 Oscillibacter sp. | reverse complement strand
GACAAGACTGTATTGGGACTCTCCCATCCTTTCTGCGCACACCGCTGAGACAATGCGCTGACCATCCACACCTTTTCATCGGGCAACAGTCCGTGTACGCGACGTTCCATTTCTTCCCGGATGCTGTCGTAGTCCTGTTCGGATTCCAGAATATCGGAAAAATTTGCAAGCAGATAAAGACGGGTGTATTTCTGGGGGATGACGACAGATTTCAGAAAAACCTGCTCACTTCTTGAGAGCGGATACGAGACTGACGAAGCGTAAATGACTGCGTCTGCCTGCTGCAATGTTTCCTCAACCAGTTCGGAAAAGTCCGTGTCCGCGTCATTGAGACCGGGCGTGTCTAAAATGGTAACAGAGCGTAAAAGTTCGACGGGGCGGCGCAAAATCAGTTGACGAAGAGGCTGTTGCAAATTCTTCTGGATTTTTTCCAGAGAAAAACGCTTTAAATCCTCATCGGGCAAGCTGACGCGCCGTCCTCCAGAAAGAACCGCCTCATTGCTATGCAAACCATAACAAATGCGATTCACTGTAACAGTTTCTGTTGTCACATTGGTAGGAGCTACATCTTCCCCCAGCAGAGCGTTGATAATGGTGGACTTTCCGCGTTTGAACTCGCCGCACACCACAACGGTAAAAGGATCCTCTTTTCTGGCGCGGATATTGGCGTCCCAGCGCGAAATGCAGTCCGCCAGTCCATCTCCCAGAATATTGCGGAAGTAGGCGTCATATCGGAACGGTTTCAACTCATCCAGCATACTTTCCACGGTCTGTATCACTTCCGCGGGGTCATAGTAAATATCTGAAATCACTCCCTATCACCTGCCCTTTCGCTCTGAGACAGACGTAGATAACGTCTACAACGCGCCTCTGTTTCCGCTCTGGTTCGCATGATTAGATCGGCACTACGTAACTCCGGACGCCATTTGTATAAAGTTTCACATTCCGCAAACTCCTGCTGTGCCGCGATACGTCTGGAAGCGGTTGGATGGGTGTCCGTCAGTTCATAGTATTTAGAAGGATTGGAAATTTCATCCTCCAGTTGTTCCCGGATGGCTTCATAGTTGATTTGGCGTTCACCAAAGGCGGCACCATAAAGGAGTTTGGCATTGACATGGTAAGCGTCCTCAAGGTTTTCCGAACAAATCATAGCGGCTCTATCGGCGGTAACTTCCGAGGCCCGCGACCATGCTTTAAGCAGGAGGACACTGCTGGCAGATAGAAGCCTCCCCATGGAAAACTTATCTGTAGAACTGCTCAGAACGCCCATAAATAATTGCACGGCAGTCTGATAAATGGAGTGTTGATTATGGATGTGCCCGCACTCATGACCGATGACACAGCGCAGTTCTCCAAGGCTGAAACGTTCCAAAAGGCCGCTATAGACAACAATCACGGGTTCAATATCATCTGTGGCAATGGTATAGGCGTCGACCGCAGGATTGTTCATAATAAAGACATTGGGAATGCCGATTCCCAGAATCCGAGCGCAGTCGCAGGCAACCTGATAAACTTCCGAAAACTGCTTCGGACCTACTGCCAGCATAGAAAGATTGCATTTCCGAATCTGCTGGCTGGCGTATGTGCCCACGATGGTTTGCGCACTCCTGTACAGATTGGGAATGGAATCCAGTTTTTTGCGTAATTCATAGTCCAAGTCAAAGCCATAATCAGGCAGTCCGTTGCCGCTCATATGGCCCTGCTCTTTACGTTCTTTGTTCCGAAGGTAGGAACTGAAATGGTAATCCATTCCATCCAGCGGAGAAAAGTCTGCTTCCAGCATATTCATTCACCTGCCCTTGTTGCTGTTCGGGCTTATGCGGCATCCAAAGAGGCCAATGTCCGGCTGATTTCTTCCCCCACGGGCTGCATCTGACTCAGAATCTCTCCGATTTCCGCAAGCGTGCTGTCGTATTCTTCGAGTTTCTGCTTACGGGTCAGTTCACTGCTGGTGAGATTCTTCTTAATCTCATCAATCGTGCGTTTCGTCTCAGCCAAAACCACCTCGCACTCATTTTCCAGCACGGAAATAAGCTGTTCGTAACCTGTCTGGATACGTTCCTTGAGCCATTGTTCCAGTTCACCGCGAGAACGAAATTCAAACACGGTCATGCGAATCTCAGCGTCCAGTTCTTGAAAGACCTTTTCTGTGTTCTTCTTCGTAATATCACCCTTAAAAACCTGCCCCACAGCCGCCTTGCCGGAAATGGACGCCGCCGCGCCAGCAACAAAACACAGAGGAAGTCCCACGATTCCCACAGAGCCGAGCGCGAGAATGGTAGCCACGCCAGTCACAACGCCAGTAGCCGCCCCCAACGCCGCCCCTTTAGCACCGTTGAGCTTATAGCCTTCCACCAAACCGCCAACGCCGACAATCGGGATGGAACCCATACAGGCAGGCAGATAAGTGGTCAACGCGTCGGCTACGACGCCGCCCGCAGACGAGAGCAAATCGCCAAAGTCGTCGGAATTGGAATTGGGGACAAACTTGAGTTGCATTTTCGTAGCTTCTTCTGAAAATCCCTTTGCAAACTGTCCAAGTTTGTCGGCTTCTTCTCCCAGAGACTTGCGCACAGAAGATTCCATACGCTCCGCGAAATGAAGCATGGATACTTCGGATTCCTTGCGGATTGCCTCCGTAAAACTGGTTACAGTTTCATGAACGGCGCTTTTTGAGGTCAGCTTTGACGTATCGAGCGGCAATGTGCGGACATACTGTTTAAGGGAATCAATCAGCTCATCGTAGAAGACGTTCACCTGCTCGGAAAGCTGGCTTTGCAACACAAAAGAAGAGAATTTCAATTCCTCTTTCTTCTTCTTTTTATCTGCTCTGAGCTGTTCGATTTTTTGAAGAGCGTCCTTCTGGCGAACCTCAAATTCCTTTGCGTCCATATCCAAGGTCTGTCGGCGCACTTCGATGGCTCCCGTCATTTCAGCGGCGGCGCGTCCCAACGCAGCCAGAGGCGCGGAAAGTTCCAAAGCTCCCCGTTCTTCCGTCAACATCCGCATCAAGCGTTCTTCAAAGACCCGTGTGCCGCTTTCCTCAATCAACTCCATATTATGCTGTTGCTTGCCGCGAAGAGCCTGACGGGCCGAGAGCGGATAGACGACAATTTTCCCGATTTTTTCCTGTGCTTTCCGGTACTCATCAGAATCTTCACCGTAGATTTCAGCCGTTTTTCCCAAAACGTCTTTTTTGATTTTTACCTGAATCTCCTCCAGAATCGGTTCTCTGTCCTCTTCGTCCAGCATATCCATTCTGTTGACGAGGAAAATCAATCTGCTCAAATCGCTGCTCATCAGCTTGTTACGGATGAAATCAGATTCGCTCATGCTGAAAGGGGCATTCGGGACAAACACCATAATGACTGCATCCAACTTGGGAATAACCTCTTCCGCAATCTGATTCATGCGCTCGTTGTCATTCAGACCCGGCGTATCGATAATATCCACGCCGTTCTGACAGAAGGGGCAGGGATAGTAAATGACAGCCTCCTCAACCTCGGCAGCGCGTGCTTCGTTCTCCTCCGTCAACTTCGTGACATAGTTTTCCAAATCATCCACAGGAATCTTTTTGGAGGTTCCGTCCTTCATCAGAATCGTTGCGCCGGGTTCCAGCCCATAGGTCACGCGGTTCATAATTGCGGTTGCCGGACGCACGTTAGCCGGCATGATGGGGCGTTCCAAAAGGGAGTTAATGACCGTGCTTTTGCCGCGCTTAAATTCCCCCATAATGCCAACGGAGAACGTGTGATTCAAGAGCCGTTGCCTGTGCTGGTTCAGCATTTCCGCCGTTTCGGGCATATCCATCTGTGCGCACAGGGTAGACATCCGGCTCAGACTGGCGCTGACGTTCTGCACCATTCCCTGATAGTTTGTGTAATTCGTCTGATGATTCTCCATACGATACCTCTTTCTTCATAAGACGGATTCTTTTGTTTGCTATGCAAACTTCTTAAGAGGGATTGCTTGCTTTCCCTCATGCGTAAAAGATTTCGGACATTCGGCAACCGTTTCATTGATAGGTTACAGTCTGCCGCAAAATATCCTCAATCTCCTTGCCGATGGAGTCTTTCAATTTCTTCTGTGGCGCGTTTCATGGTTTTTAAGGCGGCGTTCAGCACCAGAATTTCCCGTTCTTTCGTAAGGATACGCCACAACCGTTCCTCAAAAGCCAGAATGCCGCTCTGTTCTACGAGTTGTTGGTTGCGTTGCTCTTTCCCCCGGAGTGCCTGTAGAGCGGAGAGAGGATAAATCTCAATTTGACCGCATTCCCTTTCGGCGTTCCGATACTCATCGGAATCCTTTCCGTAAATCATTTCCACCCTGTTCAAGAGGCCGTATGCGATTCGTTGCGAAACGTACTTCGGAATCTTTTCCCATTCTGGCTCATCTTTTATGTTGTCCATTCGGGTGAGCGCGAAAAGCTCTTTCACCGCACTGTTGTGACAGAGTTCATTAACAAACAAATCCATCTGACTAATAGGTTCAGTCGCTGAAAGTGCCATCACCGCTACATCCAGTTCAGGAATTATATCTTCTACGATTTTATCCGCACTATTCCAGTTCAGTCCCGGCGTATCAATCAGTTCCACGCCATTCTGACAGAACGGGCAGGGACAGTAAATGACGGCTTCTTTCACTTCAGCAACGCGAGTCTCATTGTTCCCACTCCAGCGGGAGACATAAGGTTCCAACTCGTCCACAGAAATCTGTCTGACCGTTCCATTCTTCATCAAAATTGTTGCCCTGGGTTCTGCCCCATAGGTCACGCGCAGATAACCGCTGTAGTTGAACGCACACAAATCGGCATAATAGAGCTTTCCAGAAGAACATTCATCAGCGTACTTTTGCCGCGCCTGGACTCTCCCACGATACCCACAGAAAACGTGTGATTCAGGAGACGTTCCCGGCGGCGGTTCAAAATCTCCGCTGTTTTGGACAGCCCTATTCG
>JAFSOM010000618.1 GCA_017447005.1 Oscillibacter sp. | reverse complement strand
TTGAGCTTATCGGCAACGAAGTCGTGGCGCTCAACCGCGAGGAGATTCAATCGCAGTTCACGACCCCCGGCGGCGCGAACGGCGCGTATGTGCTGGCGGTGCAGTGCGAAACGTACTGGATGGACGGCGGCGACGGAACCAACAGCGGCGGCGATTTGATGTCCCGTTACACCGATATTCTCATGGACACGATTGAATACTTTGTGCAAGGGCATTTGGACGTAGACCCCAACCGTGTTTATCTGGGCGGCTGTTCCAACGGCGGCTATATGACCATGAACATGCTCGTGACGTATCCCGATTACTGGGCGGCGGCGTATCCGAATTGCGAGGCCTACGCGTGGGCCGTGTTCGAGAAGGACGCCGACGGCAATTACGCCTATGACGAGAACGGCGGCTATAAGATGACGGCGGAACGCTGGATGTCGCCCGAAAAGATTGAAGCCATTAAGAATATTCCCATCTGGTTTGTACAGGCGCGTCAAGACCCCGTCGTAAATCCGATGTTGTTCTCTATGCCGACCTATCGGGCGCTCTTGCAGGCCGGAGCCGAAAACGCGTGGTACTCCATGTTCGACACCGTGCCCGGTACGGACGACCCCAACGCGCAGTATATGGCCCATTTCGCGTGGGTCTACACGTTCAACAATCAGGTGACGGGCGTGCAGAACCGCGACGCCATCAAGAACGGCCCGGAAGATGAAAACATGGGCTTTGTCCCCGACAATAACGGCGGCGGCGCGGAACAAGCGTCGGACGCCAACGGAACGTATGACAATCTGTTCGCGTGGATGAACGCGCAGAAGAAAGCGTAAAAAAACGCGGCCCGTCGGGGAATCTCCCCGGCGGGTTTCCGCTTCTTTTAAGGCAACGTCACGCCCGTGATATGCAGACAGCGCATTTTCTCCCATGAGTACGTGGACAGGGGACGGTTGTCGGCGTCCTCGGTATGCGCCGCGACAAGGATATTATCCGGCGTCATGGGCCAGCCCGTCGACACGACTACGGGGGAGTGCTGATAAGTCGCGCCGTCGAAAGATAACTGTATAATGTCGCCCGGTTCGAGTTCCGACAGGTTGCACGCCTTCCCTTTCGGGCCGACGCTCTCGCCCTGACGCGTCAAAAAATTCCAGAGGTAAATGACGCCTGTCCATGCGGGCGCCCGCCGCGACGCGTTCACATAATACCATCCGAACGTAGGCGTGAAGTTCATCGCGCCGCCGCCCGCGTGAATGCACTGCGAGGCGAAGTTTGTGCAGTCCCCACCGATATTTTCAAAGTCGTAATAGGCCGGGTTGCGTCCGAACGCCCATTTGTGCGCGTAGGCCACCGCTTTGTCCCGTTCGTAGAGGCCCTGTTTCATCATGACCACTCCTTCCGGTTCATCCTATGCCGCCGTATGCGCAAGGTTTTCTACCGGGCGGTCAAGGCCTCTGAAAACGGGACGCAATCTTAGATTCTCGCCACGCCGGAGCGCCGCGCCGCCTCCGATACCGCATTGGCTACCGCCGGACCGACGCGGGGGTCAAACGCTTTCGGGATGATGTACTCCGCGCTCAACTCCTCATCGGAAATCAGATTCGCAAGGGCCTGCGCCGCCGCCATTTTCATTTCCTCGTTGATGTCGCTTGCCCTCACGTCGAACGCGCCCCGGAATACGCCCGGAAACGCAAGGACATTATTAATCTGGTTGGGGTAATCGCTCCGTCCCGTGGAAATGACCGCCGCGCCGCCGGCTTTGGCGTCCTCCGGGAAAATCTCCGGCGTGGGATTGGCGCACGCGAACACAATCGCGTCTTTGTTCATGGTTCTGACCATATCCGTCGTGACCGCGCCGGGGCCGGATACGCCGATAAACACATCCGCGCCGACGAGCATTTCCGCAAGAGAACCGGAACGGCGGGACAAATTCGTAACCTCCGCCATTTCCTCCTTAATCCAGTTCAGCCCGTCGCGGCCCTTATAAATCGCGCCTTTGCGGTCGCACATGGTCACGTCCCTGATTCCGGCGGACAGCAACAGTTTCGTGATGGAAATTGCCGCCGCGCCTGCCCCGGACGTAACGACTTTTACATCTTCCTTCTTCTTGCCCACGACTTTCAGCGCGTTTGTCAAGCCCGCCAAAGTGATAATCGCGGTGCCGTGCTGGTCGTCGTGGAAAATGGGGATATCAATCAGCGGATGTTCCTTTAATTTCCGCTCAATCTCAAAGCAGCGGGGCGCGGCGATGTCCTCCAGATTGATTCCGCCGAACGAACCGGAAATCAGCGCGATTGTATTGACAATGGTGTCCACGTCTTTCGACTTAATGCAGAGCGGGAACGCGTCCACGCCGCCGAAATTCTTGAACAGGACGCACTTTCCTTCCATGACGGGCATACCCGCTTCCGGGCCGATGTCGCCCAAGCCCAGTACCGCCGTGCCGTCCGTGATGACGGCGCAAAGATTGTGGCGGCGGGTCAGGGAAAAACTCTGCGCGTAATCCTTTTGAATTTCCAGACAGGGAGCGGCGACGCCGGGAGTATAGGCTAAAGACAAGTCGTCTTCGTTGGCGGTCGGGACAGTGGCAATCATTTCAATCTTGCCCTTCCATTCCCTGTGCAGTCTGAGCGATTCCTTCGCGTAATCCATAGTGCAACGCCTCTTTAATTACAAAATCACAGCCTTGCGTACCCGCAACGCCTGACTACCATACCATAAAAAGGCGGAGAGCGCAAGCGTTATTTTTTCGCGGTCGGTGTCAAGTTATTGTAGGACTTTTGGGTCAGAAGGGACGGAGGGCATTGAAAAGGGGCGTCACTTTGCCGGAACGGGCAGGAAGGGAGACGGCCTGAGCGGGGTCGGGCAGGCCGAGAGAAAAAGGAGCGACTTTTCGCTTTTTGG
>JAFSOM010000617.1 GCA_017447005.1 Oscillibacter sp. | reverse complement strand
CAGGTGGCAAATGACGATTTTCAAATCGGGGCAGCGGTCAGCCACGCGCATGAGCGCGACGGTCTGATGGCTTTCCATGTCGATGTCGCCCACGTCCAGCGCCACGACGCCGTGATGAGATTCAATCATGCGGTAAATCTCCATCATGCGTTCGCCGGAGAGGTCAAAGGGGTCATGACAGCCCATCAGCCCGCCGCCCGAACTGACCTCAAACTTCACAAGGTGGAAATGTTTCTGGAAAAGGAAGCGTTCCAGCGCGGCGACATGATTCGTGGCGAACGGGTCAACCTCACAGGACGGGCAGAAACGTTCCGGGTATTTTTCCAGCAGTTCCTCATGGTAGATGTTCTGGAAACCGTACATACTGCCGTTCATAAGCACGGCGCGTTCCACGTCGTTGCGGTCCATGATTTTGAGGGCCTGTTCGGCGAGGAAACAGTCGTCGCCGTAATCGCCGTTCGTGGGGAACAACTGGAACTCGTCCCCATTGCCCCAGCGGGCGCGGCCTCCGCCTACGGCGCGTAATTCGCCCCGCCGACAGTACCCCGCGATAATCTTCGCCAAATGCAAGTGCGCGTCAATCTTTTTCATAGCTCCTCCTTCTCACTGCAAAGCGCCCTCCCCCACGCGGCGCGGGAGAGGACGCGCCCGTAACGCCGATTCAAACTTATGCGACTTTCGCGGCCTTCTTGTTTCAATGAGGGGACTTTATGCGGCTTTGGCTGTCTTTTTGTTTCAACTCACGCCCCGCACGGGGCGAAATTTACGCTGTTTTCGCGGTCTTCTTGACCTTGACTTTCTTCCGGGACTGGTCAGCGTGCTGCATGGCGTCGAAGGCGACCGCGACGATAATCACAAGCCCCTTGACAAGTCCGGTCTGCGTGGAAGGCACGCTCAACAGGTTGAGGCCGTTATTGAGCAGTCCCATGAGCACCGCGCCGAATATCGCGCCGGGCACGGCGCCCTCGCCGCCCAGCAGACTCACGCCGCCGATAACGCCCGCCGTGATAACGTCGTTGGTATAGCCGGAACCCGTGGCGGCGGCGGCCTGTTGCGTCATGGACGCCAAGATAATGCCGCCGATAGCCGTGGTCACGCCCGAGAGTACGTAGCAGATAATCGTCACGCGCTTGACGTTAATGCCGGAAATTTCCGAGGCCGTCGCGTTGCCGCCGACGGAGTAGACGTAACGCCCGAACACGGTCTTGCGCAGTACGAACCAGCTCAACAGGGCCATCAAGACCATAAAGTAGATAGGAAGCGGGAAGCCGAGGATTTTCACGGAGCCAATCGCCGTAAACGCGGCGGGGGCCGTGCAACTGACAATCTTGTTGTTCGTCACGACCATGGACAGGCCCTGAAAGATACTCTGCGACGCGAACGTGACGAGGAACGCCGGGACGCCGAACCGCGTGATAATGAACCCGTGGAACAGTCCCGCGCACGCGCCGACGGCGATTGCCGCGAGAATGCCCGCGAACAGTCCCAAGACGCTGTCGTTGAAGAAGTGGATGACTTCCACGACGGTGACGGCGCAGAAGCCGCACAACGTCGCTATCGAAAGGTCAATCCCGCCGAGAAGGAATACGAAAATCGTGCCGCAGACCATAATGCCGATAACCGACACCGACCACAGAACGTTTGCGATATTGCCCACGGAAAGGAACGTCGTACCGCGCAGAATCGTGAGCGCCACGACGAGGGCAATGAGAATCATGGGCTTGCTGTACTTGCCCCAGTTGATATTTTTCATACGCTCCCCTCCTCCGCTTTCTCAATTTCCGCGGCCTCTTCGACGGCCTCCTCTTCGGCGACGCCCTGCCCGGCGGAGAGTATCCGCGACTGCGTGACCACTTCGTTCTTGAACTCCCGCACGATGTCGCCCTTGCGCATAACCAGTATGCGGTGACTGACGCGCAACAGTTCCTGCAAGTCCGACGTTACCACGATAACCGCTACGCCCTGTTTCGCCAGATTTTCGAGTATCTGGTAAATCTCGTCCTTGGCGCCCACGTCGATACCCGCGGTGGGTTCGTCGACAATCAGCAGTTTCAGGTCGCGCATGAGCCACTTTCCGAGTACGACCTTCTGCGCGTTGCCGCCCGACATATCGCCCACGCGCTTTTCCGGGTCAGCCGGACGGATGTCAATGGCTTCAATGGCGCGTTTGCTCATGGCAAGCTCGTCGGAATCGGAAATTGCCGTGGCGAGGTCTCCCGCCGGGCCGAATACCTTGTTTGTCTTGACAATATCGTAATTCGTCAGCGCGACGTTCTTGGTAGTGGACAGCAGAGGAATAAAGCCCTGTCCGCGCCGGTCTTCCGGTACGAATCCGATACCCTCCAAAATGCTGTTCTTCGGCGACGGGTCGAGCTTCTTTCCGTCAAGCCAGACTTCCCCGGAGGCGGCTTTGTCCACGCCGTAAATCGCGCGTACGACTTCCGTACGTCCGGCGCCAATCAGGCCGCCCAAGCCGAGAATTTCGCCCCGGTGTACCTGAAAGCTGATGTTGCGGAAACGGTCGGACTTATCGGTCAGGCCGCGCACGTCAAGCCGGACTTCCGCGCCCGGTTCGGAATGCAGTTGCTTTTTGGAGCCGGCGGATTCGTCGACAACCTTGCCTATCATCGTCTCAATGACTTTCGCCGGGATGATGTCCTTCTTTTCGAGGACGGCGGCGTTTTTACCGTCGCGGAGAATCGTCAGGCGGTCGGAGAGCATATACACCTCTTCCAGACGGTGGGAGATGTAGATAATCGACACGCCCTCACTGCGCAACGTGTTGATAATGCGGAACAGGCTTTCGGCCTCCTTGCCCGACAGCGACGCCGTCGGCTCGTCCATTATCAGCAGTTTGGAGTTCTGCGACAGGCCCTTGAGAATCTCAATCAACTGACGCTGTCCGATGCCCAGATGGTCAACGACGGTTTCGGGTTTCAGCGGGAAGTCGTACTTGTCAATCAGTTCCTGCGTCATTTGGTTCATCTTCTTGTAGTCGATGAACATCCCCTTGCGCGGCTCGCGGCCCAAATAGACGTTCTGCGCCACGGTCAGCGGCGGTATCACGGACAGTTCCTGATAAATACAGGCAACGCCGAGTTTCTGGCAGTCCTGATAGCTGTTGATTTCCACGGGCTGGCCTTCCCAGTAGATTTGGCCGTCGTCCTTGGAGTAAACGCCCGTGATAATCTTAATGAGCGTGGATTTACCCGCGCCGTTTTCGCCCATGAGGGCGTGGACTTCGCCGCGCTTGACTTCAAAACGCACGTCCTGCAGTACCGGAACGCCGGAAAAGCTCTTATAAATGCCCTTCGCTTCCAGAATGGTTTCGCCGCTCATGCCGACACCCCCTCTTTCGCGCCCTGTTCCCTTGCGATACGGTCCATACGGCCCTTGTACCACGCGTCGAACATGACCACGAGAATGATAATCACGCCCTTGATGACGTACTGGTAGGCGGTGTTCATTTCCAGCTTGCGGACGCCGTTTTCGAGCGTGACCATGAACAGCGCGCCGATAAGCGTACCGATAACGTCGCCGGAGCCGCCCGACAGCGCCACGCCGCCGACAACCGCCGCCGCAATCGGGTTAAATTCAAAATCCTGTCCGACGGCGGTCGTAGCCGACTGCAAACGCGCCGTGGTGAATACCGCGCCCACCGAACAGCAGAAGCCGATAATCGTATAGACAATCATCTTGACTTTCGCCACGTTGATACCGGACAGCGTCGCGGCCTTCGGATTCGCGCCGACAGCGTAAATCTCCGTGCCCAGACGGGTATATTTCAGGAAGATTTGCCCGCACACGACGAACACTATCATAGCGATAACGACGAAATAGAAGTAGCCCACGGCGTAACCGAGCACGGCATAGGAGGAAATGTTCATGGGCTGAGACTGAATGACGCCGTTTTCGTCGCGGATGGCAATCATATAGGTTAAAGCGCGGAAAATGCTCATCGTGGCTAACGTGCCGATAAACTCCGGTACGTGCAGTTTGCCGATAACGTAGCCGTTGACAAGTCCGCAGCCCAAGCCTACCAGTACGCCGCAGAGAATCATAAACGGGATGGGCCAAAGCGTATAGGCGTAAATATTCGCCATGGTCATACCCACGACCGCCATAATGGAGCCTGTGGAAAGGTCAATCCCGGCGGTGATAATCGCCATGGTGACGCCCACGCCGATAATCGCCGTTACGGAGGCGTCCCGTACAATGTCGATAAAGTTGTTGGCGTTGAGAAACCGCGAGCCGCTAAGGACGGTGAACAGAATCACGAGAGCCGCCAGCAGGGCAAGGGAAATCAGACGCCTGAGCGTAGTTTGTTTCATACGCGTTCCGCTCCTTTCTCAAGCGCCGCTTACCAGCGGTCTTCCGCCGCAATTTCTCCCACGGTGTCCTTCGTCGCCACAATCGGTTCCATGATGACTTGCGGCGTCTGCGTCAGGACGTTGTAACTGTACTCCGAGCCAATCATCAGGAGGGCGATTTTCGCGGCGGTCGAGCCTTCGTCCCAACTGTTGGTGTAGATAGTGCCGCTCATTTGACCGCTCTCAATCATAGCAAGCGCGTCCTTTTCGCCGTCGGCGCCCCAGATGACCAGTTGACCGCCCTTTCCGGCGGATTCCGCCGCCAGCGCCGCGCCTTCGGCCATAGCGTCGTTAATGCAGAACACGCCCGCCAAGTCGCTGTGACTTTGCAGGAAGGAGTTCATAACCGTGATAGCGGTCTCTTTCTCAAAGGAAGCCGACTGCGCCTCCACAATCTCAATGCCGGAATAGTTGGCGATTGTGTCGCGGAAGCCCTGTTCAAGGTTGTCGGTACGGTGCAGGCCGGGGACGCCCTGAATAATGCCGATTTTGCCCGTATTGTTGAGCTGTTCGGCCATTTTATCGGCGGCCATACGTCCAGCGTCATAGTCCACGGCCATAACGAGCGCGCTGTGTACGGTGTCGGCGTCGAGGTTGAGCGTGATGACCGGAATGCCGCTCTCCTCCGCCTGCGCCACGGACGGCGCAAGCGCGGTGCCGTCGGAACACTGGATAATCACCGCGTCATAATGCTGGTTGATGATGTCGCCCATAATCTGGACTTGTTTTTCGGCGGAGCTTTCGCCGTTGAAGGGCGTGACCTGAATGTTGCCCCACGAGTTGCACTCGCGCTGAATGCCTTCCAGCCACGCTTGATTGTTCGGGGTGCCCAAGTCATGGGCCACATACGCGATACGGATTTCGTCGGCGGTGTAGGGGTCTTTGCGGACTTTGTTACTCACGCCCCCGGCGCCCTCCGCGCTGGAAGCCCCGAGATTCGGATTGGGGTCAATCCGGACCGTTTTTTGAATCTGACAGCCGCTCAGAATCATGGTCAACGCCATGACAGCCGCCAGTACGGTAAGGAATCTCTTCATGAATACGCCCTCCTCTTCTTTCTCTCACGGGCGATTTGGAACGGGTCGCAAAACTTGAACAGGAGAAATGTCATAATGAACAAAATACCCCTTCAAGATTGGCGAATCCTGACAAAATCGCCGCTTTTGAGTTGCGCATATTTTAGCGCTTTCTACAGAACTTGTCAAGCGCCGAACAAAGCGCTGTTACAAAGGCGTTGAAAATCGAACAATATAATTTTGCCCGAATCCGTCGCGGCTGACGCGTTCCCCCCGGGACGGCCTCAAATACAAAATCCCGAACTGGCAAAATTATGTATTGTTTTTCGCGTCGGGATATGATATACTATTTTTGTCCTTATATTCCCAGCGGGGAAACTATTCCATAGACAGGAGTGATTGACCATGGTTCGACTGATTATGGGCGGCAAGGGCGAGGGCAAAACCAAACAGCTCATCGAAATGCTCAACAACGCCGCCAAGGATGAACAGGGCAGTGTGGTCTGCATTGAGGCCGTGCGCAACATGACCTTCAATATTCACTATCAAATCCGCCTCATCGACGCGCAGGAGTACGACCTGCACAACTATGACATCTTCCGGGGATTTATCATCGGGCTGTACGCCGGCAACTATGACATCTCCCATATCTTTATAGACGACCTCGGCAAAATCGTGAAGCAGGACGCCGACAGCGCGACGGAGGCGTTTCTCGACTGGCTGGACTTCTTCGGCGAGCGCAACGGCATTAAATTCACCGTGACCGTCAGCGCCGACCGCTCTACCGCCACCGACGGCATGCGCCATTACCTGTAAGCGTCGGACGCCGTCCCGCCCCATGTAATATGCGTAACCCCTCTACATCCCATTGTCATTAACTTTACGAAGAACCCCCCTAAATCCCCCCTTTCAGGGGGGACTTCCGGGACTTGCAAGCGCTTGCAAATCCGGTT
>JAFSOM010000616.1 GCA_017447005.1 Oscillibacter sp. | reverse complement strand
TGCCCTTGACTACCTGCACAAGAGCGAAATACTTGTTTACCGCCAGTTCGCCGCTATCGTCACTGTCTCCCGTCGCAATCGGGGCAAAGGTCAGGCCGTTTTTCGCCATCAGGATTTTAGTAAACGTCCCGTCCATCGACACATTGCCTTCCGCGTCCAGCGTCAGCCCGTTCACCTGTTCCCCTGCCTGAATCCGGCTCTTGACCTGTTTCTCGGACAGGAAAGTAAATTCCTTCCCGTTAAACACGCACCAGCCCACAAGCCGACGGCCAATCATGTCCGCATAAACAACAGTCAACTTTTTGCACATCTTGATTTCCCCATTTCCTTTGAAATCCGAAAGCGTTACGCCTTCCACATCATCTATTATCACGCTGAATCATTTCATAAACAAGTGGCGATAGCGCAAGGAATTTTTCATCACATTTTAGGGGGTATGACGGATTTGAAATTCCCCATCCGTTTTTGCGTAAAATCCCGCTCCGAATTTTCATCATCCTTGCAAATTCACATTACCATCCACCACAAACAACTTACACTTTCGCTTTTATACATCCCGCATTTCTTTTCCTGAACCCCCGAAAAACCCCTTGAAATCAACCTTTTTACCCCGGCTTAACCAAATTTCAGCATAATTTATCTTTTTAGTTCTAAACATAAAAGCATAATTCATCATTTTTGCATAGCCTCTGATTTGAGAATTTCGACTTTTTTGCCCATGAAATCAAAGTTTGCTCTCTCAACATCTCCGCATATTGTATGAAAATTTCAATCCGGTTTTGATTTCGCAAAAGCATAAGCGTGACGGATAAACATTTCCGTCACGCTCTCTTTTCTGTAACCCTGTATTATGATTTCCTTACAGTTTCCATCTTAACGACAATGCCGCCGTGATTAAATTCAAAGCGTTTCTTTCCGCTAACTTGGAAATCTGTTTGTCAGGGAAAACAACTGTTCCTATATATTCTTCCGCTCCCGTGTAAAAATGATAATGATTCCCTACATTGAAAACATAAATTCCATTCATCTCCATCATTGACACTATCCCCTCTCCGTTTTTAATACGCTTTATTATCATGGCAAGGCGTCTATGACAGCATACATATTATTAGACAGCAAAGCCCCCGCGCCTAACGCACGGGGGCGAATTGCCGATTTCAAATCAGGCGGGAATGTGGGTTACTGCTCACGACAGTACGATAGTATTTGTGGACGGGTCATAAATTGCCTGGATAGAATCGCCTTCCTGAAAGCGGTCAGGGAAGTCCTCGTACATGGATGTAAGGCCGTCAACTCTGCCCTTCTGTTCACTGTGCATTTTAGTCTCGTAGGTTTTTCCCTTATAGGCTACGGTAACGGGCTTTCCCTGCTGGAGGTCACACTCTTGAGCGAACTTTGCTCCCAGCAGGAGAATACGATACCCATTCTCCGAAGCTACCAGTTGTCTTTCAACTTCCATTGGTAACGCCTCCTCTTATCAAACGCCTTTGAACTGTTGTTCGTAACGATTCAGGAACGTGACAATATGGGCGCGGGTGCAAATGCGGTCAGGGGAGAATGTGGTTTCCGTCGTTCCCTTGGTAATGCCCTTTTCCATCGCATAGGCCACCGCTTCGGGATGTTCCATAGAGCCTGTATCGGCAAACATCGTATTTCCCGCAATAGGGGTATCAGGCCGTCCCGCCAGAATCCAGAGGTAGGTTACTGCCGCCGCACGGGTGCAAGGGGTGTCTCCGTTAAACGCCGTACCGGATACCATGCCTTTTTCATACGCCCACAACGCCGCCTTATAATAGTTGTCGGCCGATACGTCATGGAACGGATTGGAAACGGTCGGCTCCGGTTTTCCAGCGTACCGCCAAATAAAGGTAAGGACTTGTGCGCGGACGCAAGCGTCATTCGGGGAAAAAGTGGTATCTGTTGTGCCCTCCGTGATGTTTTGCCGTAACGCCCAGTAAACGGCGTTATAATAGTACGCCGTGTTCAATACGTCGGCGAACTGTTTGCCGCTGGTTTCCGGTTCGGGGCTATTCGTTTCCGGGGGAATGCTATCGGGTTTCGGTTCAGCGTTATCAGGCGCGGGGACAGGGCTATTGGACGCTTGTCCGCCGCCAAGTTCCGCTTTCATGCGTTGAACTTCCGCTTCGTTCCACATGAAATTCTTGCATAGCCATGCCGACGCGTCATTCTCGTCCGGGAACTCCATATGGATATACAGAGGATAAAGATACTGCCCGTCTCCCTTATCCAGAATCGCAGGGACATTACCATCCTCGACAAACACCTCACGCGCAATCAACTGGTCGAAAGAAATCGTCACGGATTCGCCGGGATAAAGTCGCTTAATTTTGTAGTCAACCCCCTCAAACTCCTCCTCATCCATGGCTCGGTCCGCGAAGCCGCTTTCGCGCAGACTCATTCCCCCATCATCATCATAAGAGCCATCATCCATGCGGAAAAGAGAGCCAGCGTAAATCCAGATATAGTAATTGCCCGTTCCGATGTTGGTGATTGTCCATGAGGTATCTCTTGCGACATACTCATAGTTCTGTTCCTCATTGGCAGGGACTTCCTTTTCCTCATCCCAGCCAAGTATGGTGACTTTTTTGTCCGCTTCAAACAGGTTGTCGCGTTCGTCAAAAGAGCCGTCGCGCACCCATGAAACATAGTCCCAGCACTCCTCGTAATTCTGAGGCCACGCCAGCGCGGGGACGCATAACGCCGCGCACAGGCACAGGGACAAAAGCAGAGATACAATTTTCTTCATAACCACTCCTTTTCCGCTATTGGTATATCCTCCCGACGGTTCAACCCTCCGGGGCGGGATTGCTCCCGCTCCCGTCAGGCGTTCCCGTGAGAGGCAAATAAAGGCTGAAGGCGGGTGTAGGGTGCCGCAAACACCCCACACCTCATGCAGGAGTGTCTGTTAAATCCGATTCCCACACGGCAGTTTTAC
>JAFSOM010000615.1 GCA_017447005.1 Oscillibacter sp. | reverse complement strand
TTCTTCCTCATCCTCATCCCCAAGCAAGTCCGCCTCTTCTTCAGATTCTCCAGAGTTACGGGAGACAAGATAATAGAAAGTTTTCCCGTTCTCCGTATAGGAATCGGCGGAATCGTCCGCCCCCAAGAAGCCCTGACTTTCCGCCATGGTGAGGTGGTTCTGCGCGGCGACGAAAATCTCCCGGGCAATGCCGTCGCGCTCCAACTGCGTCAACGTGCGTAGATACCGGACGACGTTGACCGTAGCCAGTCCCAGCAAAATCGTCAGAATCGCCACCGCCAGTACGAGTTCCGTAAGCGTGAATCCTGACGCGGTTTTCCGTATCTTCATCGTATTCACCTCGATAGCGCCTGATTTACGGGTTGAGCGTGCGGATAATAATATCCCCCTTGACTTCCGCGAGCGGGTTTTCACTTTCACTGTTTTGCTTTTCCACCTTTAATCCGGTGATTGTGAAAGAGCCGTTGTTATACGTAATGTTATCAAAGCCGGAAATTAATATTGACGTGTCGTTTCGCACTTCCGGAATCAAAGGCTGAGACATCCGCGGGGTTCGCGGGTTCATTTTAATATCCAGATATTCCACCTGTATTCCGTCCGCACTGTTAGTTATATTATAATAACCGTATGCAGGGTCAAAGTACGCCGTCTTTCCGTCCCTTGTAACTTCGTTGGAAAGGCTCAACTTGCTTCTCAACGCAATCATCGTGGTACTGAGATAGGCTTCCGCGTTCGCAATGTCGACTGTCTGACGGTAGAGGCGTATCACGGCGGGGAGACCGTCGGCCACGATTTCCGTCACGAGCAGGAGAATCAGCGTCGTCACGAGGAGTTCCGCAAAGGAAAGGCCGCTGACGGAACGCAGTTTTGCGCGTATGCCCTTGCGCAACTTATTAAGACGCATAAGAAATCACATCCACTCCGCCATAACGAGTGACATAGAATGTCACGGGCGCGTTAATTAAAGTATCACCCTCATCTTCTGTGGTAATGGTGATATTTCCAGTCGGTAAAGATCCATCCTCCGGAAAAACCTTCCCGGCGTCTAAAGTCTTGAGGTTTTCACGTAATTCGTTGATTCTATTAGGTTCAGTCGGACGCTCTTCCAAAAAGGCGTTGAACTGATTGATGTCCTCGTTCCAACTTCGTCCTGTTTTTGTGACGTTTACGGCGGCGGAAAGTATCTCGGCGAACATGAGCATAGCGATAGCGGCTATGAGCAGTGACGCCAGCGTTTCGACTAAGGTTTCACCGCGCCGGTCTTTTAACTTATGCAACAAAACGCCTCCTCAGCTAGTCGTCAAGCTGACTTTGGTCATTTGCCAAGTCACCTGAAACGTAACTTCCTTACGTCCATTAATTGACTTGACTGTTTTGAAAACGGAAGCAATATACTTCATTTTCAGACTGAATATTTTATTTTTATCCTTTCCCGGGATAGCGCTTTTTATAATGAAATTTAATTCCCCGAGCTGGTCGTCCGATTCCGGCTGTATCTCAACAGTCGCCTTTACAGTGTCCTTTAGCTTGTCGACATTTACTTCGTCGTTGGCGTTAATGTTGCTGACAGTCACGGAATATAATTTGAACGCTCCGTCAGGCTTAAAGAACCATTGACGCGCATTCCCTTCAACGTCTACATCTCCCATATTCTCTAAGCATTTCAAGTCACTGTCTGCAGTATCTGATTGCGCACGTTTATTTAGCAGATATAATGACTGGTCTATAATGAATTTTTCTTTCGTGTCGGTCGTGTCGACATTTGGCAACCTATTTCCGCTCCATTCCCCGTTTTCATTGTACTCAACCGTTACACTGACAGATGAATCCTTATTAAACTCATCGCGCAGGAGTTCGGCGGCTGACGTGACGCTGAAATAACGCTGGTCGAGTTTGGCCCGTTCGCTGATGGTTCCCGACGCGGCTGTGCCCGCCGTAATCACGACGCTTCCCGTAACCGCGCACACGAGAAAGAGCAGTAAGGCAAGAAGGATAGTCACTCCGCGTTCGGACTTCAGTTTTTTGGAAATGCTTCCCATTCCGCTTTCTCCTTTCCCGCTGGAAACGGCTTTCCGCAGGCCGCCGCGTATGCGAAAGACGGTCATATCTCCGCCCGTCTGTGGGATTTTATGGCCCGGGTTGCAAAACGCGGCGAAACAGCCGATTGCAGCTTTTTTAACGCCGGTTATAGAATCCCTGAATCTATCATAGCAAAACCGGGAAGATTTTTCAAGCGAAAAATGAAAGAAATGGAATTTGTTTTCAATTTGTTCATAAAATTGCGGCGTTTTCGGTTTGCGATTCCCGCTGACCGCGTGCAATTTCCCTGTATTTCCCAAGGCTTTCCCCGTTTCCATGCGGCGTTGCGGTCAAGGCGCCGACGCGACAGGGTCGGAACGTCACGGACTGCGCGCAACTGGCAACATTACTGCATACATATCCGCGAAAGATTTCTTGCCAACGCGCCGCGGCTGTGGTAAGATAAGGGACAGTGAGAACCCATCCGCCACGCTGTGAAAACAGGAGGAATCGACGCTATGAGACGCACAAAAATTATCTGCACCCTAGGCCCCGCCACGGATAACCCCGACGTACTCCGCGCTCTCATGCTGGGCGGCATGAACGCGGCCCGCTTCAACTTCTCCCACGGCTCCCATGAGGAACACCTCGCCCGCTTGCAGACCTTCGCCGGAATCCGCGACAGCATGGGACTGCCCATCGCCACCGTACTGGACACCAAAGGCCCGGAAATTCGTATTCGTTCCTTTGAGACCAAGAGCATCGAACTGCACGCCGGGGACATTTTCACGCTGACTTCCCGCGACATCGTCGGCAATCAGGGCGTCGTATCGGTCACGTACCCCAATCTGCCGCAGGAAGTCCAGCGCGGACAGCGCATTCTCATTGACGACGGCCTTGTCGAACTCGACGTGGAGGAAATCCGGGATACGGAAATCATCTGCAAGGCGGCGAACGCCGGGACGCTCTCCGCGAACAAGTCCATCAACATTCCCGGCGTGCATATCAGTCTGCCGGCGCTGACGGAACAGGACGTTTCCGACATCCTTTTCGGCATTCAGAACGATTTCGACTTTATCGCGGCGTCGTTCGTGCGTCAGGCCTCCGACGTGGAAGCCATCCGGAAAGTGCTCCGCGAAAACGGCGGCGAACGCGTGCAGATTATCGCCAAAATCGAGAATCAGGAAGGCGTAGACAACGTTGACGCGATTATTCAGGCCGCCGACGGCATTATGGTAGCCCGCGGCGATTTGGGCGTTGAGATTCCCGCCTCGAGAGTGCCCGTGATTCAGAAGTCCATGATTCGCAAGTGCATGCGGCTGGGCAAACCCGTCATCACCGCCACGCAAATGCTCGACTCCATGATAAGGAATCCGCGTCCGACGCGTGCGGAAGTGTCCGACGTGGCCAACGCTGTAATGGACGGCACCAGTTGCGTCATGCTTTCGGGTGAGACCGCCGCCGGAAAGTATCCCGTGGAAGCGCTCTCGACCATGAACGACATTGTGCGCGAGGCGGAAAACTCCCTTGATTATTGGGAACTGTTCGTGTTGCGTCAGTCCAGAGGACAAGGCGCGAATGTCGGCTCCAATATCAACGACGCCATCACGCACACCTGCTGTCTGACGGCGCGGGACTTGAACGCCAAGGCGATTCTGACCGCGACGAACTCCGGTCACACGGCGCGGATGATTAGCCGTTTCCATCCGGCCTGTCCTATCGCCGCGCTGACGATGTTCGAGAAAGTGCGCCGTCAAATGTCGTTAATCTGGGGCGTGATTCCGTTCCTGACGGGCGAAGTCAACTCCACCGACCGCATTTTCTCGCTCTCGTCGGAAATCGCGCTGAAAGAGGGCCTCGCGCAGAACGGCGACACGGTCGTCATTACGGCGGGCGTACCGCTGGGGCGGAGCGTGGCGACGAACCTGATTAAAGCCCATGTCATCAGCGAAGAGGACCAGTATTTCAAGAACGCGGTTCTGAAATAAGCCTGACGACCGTCCCGCAAGTTCCTGAACGTCGCCGCCGTATGCCGGATTCCGCCGGGGTACGGCGGCGTTGCAATCGCATATGGAAATGTTTGGGCGTTCCGCGTACGAAAACGCTTGCAAATTCCGGGAAAGCATGGTACGCTGTAGGGACTAAGCGGAAGGAGACAATCCTATGAAACGGTTGGCGATACTTTGTACGTTATTGGCGTTGCTGACGGCTTGCGGGGCGCCGGAATCAGACAGCGTTCCCGCGGAATCCGTGGCGGAAGCGGAGACGGAGACGGAACAGCCCGTACCGGAACTGGAAATTCAGCCCGCCCCGCCCGACGTTGACCCGGAGACCGGAGACCGCGTATTAACGTCGGTCAACGCGACGGTGGACGGCGGGCGCGTACTGCGTCTGGACGCCGTCGGACAGGCGCTGACGGAACCGGGCGCAAGCGTGCGTTACGGCGTACGGGCAATCCGCGTCTATGAAGGAGAAGATTTGTTGCAGACGCTTTCCGTCAGCGAACTTCCCCCGGAGGCGTCCCCGGGCGCAACGACGCAAGCCCCCACCGTGGAGGACGCGCTGACCGTGCAGGATATGAATTTCGACGGCTCGGACGATATTGACCTCTGCGGAACTGCGGAACGCAACGCGCCGCCGCATTTCTATTATCTCTGGAGCGGCGACATGGGCGCGTACTTATACGCCTTCACGCTTCGCGGCGCTGTCACGAACCCGGAGACGCGGGAAGTCACGGCGACCTATCGGCAGGACAGCGACGTAGAGTGTACGGACTATTTCCAGTATGAGGACGGATGGACGCTGAAACTTGTCCGCCGGGAGGCCCGCGACTGGAAGCGCGGCTCGGAGGATTTTCCGCTCACGGACTATTACGAGTTCCCGGACGGGCAAGCGGTTTTGATTCGGGAAGAGTTCACGAATTACAATGACGAGGGCTTGACCGTGCGGGAAGTGCGGGAAATGGTCAACGGCGAACTGACGCCCGTCCGGATAGAGATTCTGGAGGGCGCCGACGGGGAATATGTCGTCGTGCGGACGGAGGAAATTCCGCTGGAAACGTTCCCGGAGGACGACGCCGAAGCCGAGGACATGGAAAACGCGTCGCCGGACGCCGAAGCGGACGCTATGCCGCCGGAATTTGTCCCGGGCGACGAATCGGAGTACGAAGCGGACGTTACGCCGCCGGAGAATGACGAACCGTAATGTAAAACAAAGCGGCCTTCCGTTTCAGGGGGAATCCCCGTGACACGGAAGGCCGCTTTTTACGGACGGTTGGATTAGTGAACCAGTTCGATAATAGCGGTTTCGGCGGCGTCGCCGCGGCGAACGCCCGTGCGCACAATGCGCGTATAGCCGCCGTTGCGCTCCGTATAGGTGGGCGCAATCTCTTTGAAGAGCTTCTTGCACACGTCTTCACGGGTGATAAAGCTCATCGCGGCGCGGTAGGCCGCTAAATCGCTCTTTTTGCCGAGCGTTATCATTTTCTCGGCCAGAGAGCGGATTTCCTTGGCGCGGGATACGGTCGTTTCCATTCTCCCGTTGTCCAGAAAATCCGTCACCTGCTGACGCAACATCGCTTTGCGCTGGTCAGTAGGCTTGCCGAGTTTTCGATTGGCAGGCATATTCCGTTCCTCCTTACGAAAGGATGTCAGGCGGCGGGAGGCGTGCGCGTTCCCGCGGCTTGCGAATGTCTTAGGCGCCTCACGCGGACGGGTCCTCGTCGGCGAGATGCAGTCCCATCATTTCCAGCTTGTTCATGACCTCTTCAAGCGACTTGCGGCCCAGATTGCGGACTTTCATCATCTCGTCCTCGGTCTTGGAAATGAGGTCTTCCACGGTGTTGATATTGGCGCGTTTGAGGCAGTTAAAGCTCCGGACGGACAAATCAAGCTCTTCAATCGTCATTTCCAGAACCTTGTCGCGTTGCGCCTCGGCCTTCTCGACGACCGTCGGACGCGAGCCGACATTCTCGGAGAGGTCAATAAACAGCGCGAAGTGGTCGCAAAGAATCTTGGCGCCCAGCGAAACGGCGTCACGGGCGGAGATGGTGCCGTCCGTCCAGACTTCCAGCGTCAGCTTGTCGAAGTTGCTGGATGTCCCGACGCGTGTCGGCTCCACGGTGTAGTTGACCTTGTAGACCGGGGTATAGATGGAATCCACCGCGATAATTCCGATTTTGTTTTGTTGCGGTTTGTTGGCGTCGGCGCTGACATAGCCGTGACCGTAGTCGAGCGTAATTTCCATGTTCAGCGTGGCGCCGCTGTCGAGCGTGGCGATGTGAAGCTCTTTATTCAGAATTTCCACTTCACTGTCGTTTTTAATATCCCGCGCCGTGACCTCACAGGGGCCGGTGGCGTCAATGAACACCTTGCGGGGGCCGTCGCTATGCAGCTTGGCAAGAAGGCCTTTGACGTTCAGCACAATTTCGGTTACATCCTCTTTGACGCCCGGAATCGTGGAAAACTCATGCTGTACGCCCTCAATGGAAATCATCGTGGGGGCGTAGCCCGGGAGGGACGACAGCATGACGCGGCGCAACGCGTTGCCCAGCGTCGTGCCGTATCCACGCTCCAGACGGTCGACGACGCACCGCCCGTAAGTGGGGTCATTGGGAGTTTCGATGAACTCAATGAGGGGCTTCTCAATTTCAAACACGCGGATAACCCTCCTTCATCATCTAATGCCGACGCATTACCGGATACGTCGGGGAAAGCTCTTTGCATACGGGAACAGGCGGGAACGCGGGGAAAACGTCCGCACTCCGCTTGACGCGTTCCGCGATTCCGCCGCAAGCGTCCCGTTACTTGGAGTACAACTCGACGATGAGGTGCTCTTCCACGGGCACGTCAATGTCCTCGCGGGCGGGCAGACGGGTAACGGTACCTTTGAGGGCGTTCTTTTCGCGCTCCATCCAAGCCGGGAGCAGGAAAATCGGCGCGTCCTGACCCGTCAGGCGCTTGAATGTCACGGAGGAACGGCTGGCCTCTTCGACTTCAATCACGTCCCCGGCCTTCACGAGATAGGAAGGAATGTTGACCTTCTTGCCGTTGACGGTGAAATGACCGTGGTTGACCAGTTGCCGGGCCTGACGGCGCGTCATGGCGAATCCCATGCGGTAGACGACGTTGTCAAGACGGCGCTCGACGGTGATGAGCAGATTGTCGCCGGTACGACCGGGCGCGGCGGCGGCGGCTTCATAGTAGGAACGGAACTGCTTTTCGAGAATGCCGTAGATGAACTTGACCTTCTGTTTTTCGTTGAGCTGGACGCCGTAATCGCTCTTCTTGCGGCGCATTTGGCCGCCGGGGTTGCGATTGGTCGTCTTTTTGGCGTAGCCCATGACAGCGGGGGAAATGCCCAGCGCCTTACAGCGTTTGGCGACCGGCTGCATATTTTTTGCCATATCGCTGAATCCTCCTTTGATTACACGCGGCGGCGCTTCGGCGGACGGCAGCCGTTATGCGGAATCGGCGTTACGTCCTTAATCATAGTAACATCCAGACCCACGGCCTGCAAGGCGCGGATGGCGGCCTCACGGCCCTGCCCCGGCCCGCGCACATAGACTTCCACCGTCTTGAGACCGTGTTCCTGCGCGGCGCGGGCGGCGGTTTCGGCGGCAGTCTGCGCGGCGAACGGCGTGGACTTCTTGCTTCCCCGGAATCCCAGACCGCCGGAGGAGGCCCAAGAAATGGCGTTGCCCTGCGTATCGGTCACAGTAACCATAGTGTTGTTGAACGAGGAGCGGATATGGACCTGTCCGCGTTCGATATTCTTCCGCTCACGGCGGCGGCGGACGACTTTCTTTCCGCCGGATTTCGCGCTTGCCATACGGTTTCCCCCTCCTTACTTCTTCTTGTTGGCGATGGTCTTCTTGGGGCCTTTACGGGTGCGGGCGTTCGTCTTACTGCGCTGTCCGCGCACGGGCAAGCCGCGGCGGTGACGAATGCCGCGATAGCATCCGATTTCGCCTAAACGCTTGATGTCCAGCGCGGTCTGACGGCGCAAATCGCCCTCTACCGTGTACTCGTTCACGGCGTCACGGAGTTTCTGTTCGTCGGCGTCGGAGAGGTCTTTCACGCGGGTGTCGGGGTTGACGCCCGTCTTGGAAAGAATGTCCTGCGCGCTCTTTCTGCCGATTCCATAGATATAGGTCAGGCCGATTTCGATACGTTTCTCTTTCGGCAAGTCAATACCGGCAATACGTGCCATGCTGTTTTACACCTCCAGAAAAATATCAGCCCTGTCTTTGCTTGTGCTTCGGGTTCTCGCAGATAATCATAACCCGGCCTTTGCGGCGGATGATTTTGCACTTTTCGCACATGGGCTTTACGGACGGTCTTACTTTCATTGCTTCTCAACCTTCCTTTCGGGACGCGCCGCGCACGTCCGCATTCCTGAGACGGACGCGCTGTCCGCGTCCCTGATGGGCGCCGCGTCGCTGACGGGACGCATACGCGCCGCGCTCTTGACGGTTGACGCGTCGCGCCTTACGGACAGGCGGCGGCGTCCTACTTACTGCGCCAGGTAATCCGGCCTCGGGTGAGGTCATAGGGGGACATTTCCACCGTGACCCGGTCGCCGGGCAGAATCCTGATGAAATTCATTCTGAGTTTTCCGGAAATATGGGCAAGGATTTTGTGCCCGTTGCCGATGTCAACCTGAAAGGTCGTATTCGGAAGGGCCTCCACGACTACGCCCTCGACTTCAATCATGTCGGATTTTGCCAAGCCTCATCCCTCCTGAACCGCTTCGGCGTCGCGGTAGGCCGCCAACGCCCTGCGGAGTTCGCTGTTGGTGATTTTTTCCTCACCTCTGATTTTTTTGGAGAGCCGGTTCTCGTCGTCCGCCGCCACGAAAAGCACATGGCGCCGTTTCTTGCGTTTCGGAGATTCCAGCTTTCGGGACTTCCCGTCAGCTAACAGGAGATACTCCCCCTCCACCGCGAGGACGACAAAGAGTTTTCCCTTGTCTCTTCCGGCGCCGGAGCGCACGATGTTCGATTTCACAATGTCCATACCGTTACCGTTCAAATGACCGGAACCGTGAGGATTTCCGGCTCCCCGTCGGTAATCAGGATGGTATTTTCGTAATGGGCGGCCCATTTGCCGTCCCGCGTGACGACCGTCCAGTTGTTGTCCAGCACGGCGACTTCCTTCGCGCCCGCGTTGACCATGGGTTCCACGGCGATGGTCATGCCGCGCATAAGACGCGGATTGCCGCCCTTGCGGTTGTCGGGGACGTAATTGGGCACTTCCGGCGGCTCATGGAGATGAGACCCGACGCCGTGTCCGACGTATTCCCGGACAATGGAATAGCCGTGGCTTTCCACGTACTGTTGAACGGCGGCGGAGATGTCAAAGAGACGGTTTCCCTCACGCGCCTTGGCGATTCCCTCAAAGAAACTCTGCCGCGTCACGTCGATAAGGTTTTGGGCCTCGGGGGAAATTTGTCCGCACGGGAACGTTGCGCAGCAGTCGCCGTGATAGCCGTCGATGAGTGCGCCTACGTCCACGCTGACAATATCGCCCTCTTTGAGCAGACGCTTTCCCGGGATACCGTGTATCACTTCCTCGTTGACGCTGATACAGACGCTCGCGGGAAAGCCGTTGTAGCGGTAGAACGACGGAACCGCGCCCTGCGAACGGATGAACTTATTCACTTCCCGGTCAATGAACTGGGTCGTGACGCCGGGACGGACAAGCGAACCGGCAAGGGCGCGGGCTTCCGCCGTGATTTTTCCGGCGCGGCGCATACGCTCAATTTCATGGGAGGACTTGAGGATAATCCGTTCCTGTGACCCCGCGGATACCTTCACGCGGAAAGGATTGGGTACCATACGCCGTTCAAGCCTCCAGAACTTTCAATATCGCCGCTGTCGTGGCCTCCACGCCGTTCTGATTCTCCACGGTTTTGAGCAATCCGCGCTTTTCGTAAAACGCTTTCAGCGGCTCCGTCTCCTCGTGGTACACGTCCAGACGGGCTTTGACGGTCTCGGGGGCGTCGTCCTTACGCTGTACGAGCTTCCCGCCGCAACGGTCGCACACGCCTTCCTGTTTCGGCGGCACGGCTACCACGTGGTAACTCGCCCCGCACGATTCGCATACGCGCCGCCCGCTCATGCGTTGCATAATAGTTTCGTCGGAAATCTCAATGGAGACCACCGCGTCAAACGTGATTCCGGCTTTTTCCATGGCCTCCGCCTGCGCGATGGTACGCGGCACGCCGTCGAGAATATAGCCGTTCTTGCAGTCGTCCTCTTGCAGACGTTCGGAGATAATGCCGATGATGACCTCATCCGGGACAAGTTTCCCGGCGTCCATGAACGCTTTCGCCTTCAGGCCCGTGGGGGTGCCGTTCTTCACGGCGGCCCGGAGAATGTTCCCCGTGGAAATGGTCGGGATGTTCAGGCGGTCGCACAGAATCTCCGCCTGCGTACCCTTGCCCGCGCCGGGAGCGCCTAACAGAATCAGTTTCATAGATAAGCTCTCCTTCTCACTCAAGATTCAAGGAAACCCTTGTACTGCCGCATGAGCATTTGAGATTCCAGTGCCTTGACGGTCTCCAGCGCCACGCCCACGACGATGATGACGGACGTGCCGCCGATGGACACGGAGCTGTTCTGTACGATTTTACCCACAATCAGCGGGCACAGGGCCACAATGCCGAGGTAAATCGCGCCAAAGAACGTAATGCGGTTGAGCACGCGCTTGATAAAGTCAATGGTCGGCTTGCCGGGACGGAATCCGGGGATAAAGCCGCCCTGTTTTTTCAGGTTGTTGGCAATTTCCACCGGGTTAAACTGAATCGTCGCGT
This sequence comes from Oscillibacter sp., assembly GCA_017447005.1. Lineage (GTDB taxonomy): Bacteria > Bacillota > Clostridia > Oscillospirales > Oscillospiraceae > Oscillibacter. The sequence goes on along the minus strand of JAFSOM010000615.1, from coordinate 2,680 downwards.
AGAAGTAGCTGAAACCGATAATCATGATGAAGTAAACCACCATATAGAGGAAGGACTGCGCGTCGATGGCGTGATAAATCGCGTAAGACACGGTGCCCTGTTCGGGAATGCCGATAAAGCTCCAAATGGTGATAGGCAGGGAAGCGATACTCTGCGCGAAGATAATCGGCAGAACGCCAGCCATGCCGACTTTCATCGGGAGGTTGGACGACTGTCCGCCGTACATTCTGCGGCCTACCTGACGTTTCGCGTACTGTACCGGAATGCGGCGTTCGGCGTCGTTGATGAACACGATAAACACAATCAGAGCCAGCATGCCAATGACCAGCAGAACCGCGCCCCACGGCGGAATAGCGGAATCCAAAACTTGTTGAGCGCGTTCGGCGCTATAACCGGCGCTTTGCAGGGATTCCAGCGTCATGTCGCCGCTTTGGATATTCGACCACATGTGAACGCCGTCCGCAAGCCCCACAATCATGCTGGGCACGCGGGAGAGAATGCCGGCGAACAGAATCATAGAGATTCCGTTGCCAATGCCGAACTCGTTGACCTGTTCGCCCATCCACATGACGAACGAGGAACCCGCGATTAACGTCACGATGATGACCAGCGCGGGCCAGACGCCTTCGCCGCCCTCTTGCAGAATGCCGTAACGCTTCATCATGAAGTAGTAGCCGACGGCCTGTAACACTGCGATTGCGATAGTGGTGTAACGGGTGATGGACTGAATTTTCTTCCGGCCCTCCTCGCCGCCGTCCTTCGAGAGCTGTTCCAGATACGGAATGGCGACGGTGAGGAGCTGGATAATAATGGAACTGTTGATATAGGGTTGAATGCTCAACGCGAATACGGTTGCCATTTGGAACGCGCCGCCGCTCATGGCGTTGAGCAGTCCGAAATAGGTTGTGCCCATGGCGTCGAGCTGGTCTTTGAGCAGTCCGGTGTCGATATAGGGCACAGTGATGGCGTTGCCGATGCGGAAAATCAGGAGAATCAACATCGTGAAAATGATTTTCCGGCGCAGTTCCGGCACGCCCCACGCCTTTTGAATGGTCTGAATCATCAGATCACCTCGGCCTTCCCTCCGGCTTCCTCAATGGCCTTTTTGGCGGAGTCGGAAAACGCGTTCGCCTGTACGGTTACTTTCTTTGTCACGGAACCCTTGCCGAGCACTTTGTATCCGTAACGGCAGGACGAGAGAATCCGCTTTTCGAGCAGGGCTTCCGCCGTGACCGTATCGCCGTCGTTAAACGCTTCCAGCGCGTTCAGGTTGATAATTTCCAGCGGCTTGGCGAAAATGTTGTTAAAGCCGCGCTTCGGGACGCGCCGCGCCAAGGGCATTTGACCGCCTTCAAATCCGGCGCGGACTTTGCCGCCCGAACGGGCCTTCTGTCCCTTATGACCGCGACCGCCCGTTTTGCCGTTGCCGGAACCCGCGCCGCGTCCTTTGCGATAAGGCGCCCGGACGGAACCTTCCGCCGGGGAAAGTTCGCTCATTTTCATGCGTTCGCGCCTCCTTCCACTTCGGTCACTTGGAGCAGATAGCCGATTTTGGCGATTTTGCCCCGCGTGCAGTCGTTATCGGGCTGAGTGGTCGTGTCGCCGATACGCCGCAGGCCTAACGCGTGCGCCGTGGCGATTTGCTTTTTCAGCCGTCCGTTCAGGCTCTTGACGAGCGTAATTTTATATTCCATGTCAGCGGACCTCCTCAGCCCAGAATATCCGCCGGGCTTTTGCCGCGGATACGGGCGACTTCCTCCGGGCCGCGCATGCTCATGAGGCCTTCAAACGCGGCGGCTACCACGTTATTCGGATTGTTGGAGCGCAGGCACTTAGTACGAATGTCCTTAATGCCGGCGGCTTCCACGACGGCGCGGACGGCGCCGCCAGCGATAACGCCGGTACCGGGGGCGGCGGGCTTCATCAGCACGCGGCCCGCGCCGGATACGCCGATAGTCTCATGGGGGATGGTGTCCCCGGAGAGCGTCACGGTGATGAGATTCTTTTTCGCGGCTTCGATTCCCTTCCGGATGGCTTCGGGAACTTCGGCGGCCTTGCCGAGACCGTAGCCGACTTTACCTTTGCCGTCGCCCACGACAACCAGCGCCGAGAACTTCATCACGCGACCGCCCTTGACGGTCTTGGAGACCCGGTTCAGGGAAACGACTTTTTCGATATACTCGCTCTGTTCGCGTTCAAATCTGGGCATAACGTCGTTCCTCCTCCCTTAGAATTTCAGTCCGCCCTCGCGGGCGCCTTCGGCCAACGCCTTTACGCGACCATGATAGAGGTATCCGCCGCGGTCAAATACGACCGATTCAATACCCTTATCCTTTGCGCGCTGGGCGACGAGTTTGCCCACGGCTTCCGCCGCTTTCACGTTGCCGCCGTAGCCCTCGATTTCCTTGTCGAGAGAGGACGCGGAAACGAGCGTCATACCCTTGGTATCGTCGATAATCTGGGCGTAGATGTTCGCCTCGGAGCGGAACACGTTCAGGCGGGGCGTTTCGGGCGTGCCGGAGATTTTAGCGCGAATCCGCCGATGGCGCTTCATGCGCTGGGCGTTCGTGTTCGGACGTTTAATCATATCAAAGCGCCTCCTTATTTCTTCGCGCCGGTCTTGCCGACCTTGCGGCGGATGACCTCGTTGGCGTACTTAATGCCTTTGCCCTTGTAGGGT